>NZ_LZJM01000232.1:0-38360 GCF_001667665.1 Mycobacterium sp. E342 | reverse complement strand
GCGGCCTTGAGCCGGTTGGGCGGGACGTCGGTGGCCCGCATGGACTGGGACATGTCGATGACCAGCACGACCACCGCGCGGTTGCGCGGGATGCGCATGTCGTGGGTGGGCGTGGCCAGCGCGATGGTCAGCAGGATCAGGCTGAGCAGCGACACGGCGATCGGGATGTGCCGCGTCGGCGACTGCGGCACGCTCGCCTCGGTGAACCGGCGCAGCCGGCGCCGGCGGCGGGACTGGACCAGGACGTACACCGCGAGCAGAGCCAGCGGGAGCAAACCGAACAGCAACATGCCGGGGCGTTGAAATCCGTACAGCGGTAACGGGCCTATCCCGGGAAGCGACACCCGCCAGTAAAGATGAGAGTCACCGGCCCGTCAAACGGGGGGCTACTCGCGCCTGAGCCGCCCGTCGACGAATTGCTCCAGGTTCTCCCACTCCCGCACCGCGGGGGCGTACGGCGCGGAGGGCCTGCCGACCGAGCCGGGCTCGAGCACGTAGGCCACCAGCTTGCCCAGCGGGCGGCCCGGCTCGAGCGCCTTGTCGACCGTGCCCTCCTCCGAGTAGTCGCCGATGTCGCGGAGCAACTCGACGGCCAGCTCCAGCTGGTCGCGGTCCACGGCGTCGGGACCGTCGGCGATGTCGTCGGCAAGCCCGCTGAGCACGTAGATGTTGTCGTCGGTGACCTTGACCTCGAGCGAACCGTCGGTGGCGGCGGTGCGGATGTCGTCGTAGGTGCTCAGGTCGGCCAGGTCGTGGTCGTGCTCGTCGGCGAGGTAGCGGGCCAGCGCCCGCTCCGAGCTGAACACGCTGATGCGCCCGTTGCGGCCCAGGAAGATCGGGCGGTCGTCCAGGTAGCACCGCAGCGTGTAGAAGGTGCCCGAACTCGTCATGATCCGAATCGGGTCGATGCCCACCTGCTGCCAGAAATCCTCGTCGCTGCCCAGGATCACGGTGTCGCCGGCCGCGCGCGGTTCCTCGTCCTCGTCGTCGCCCTCCGCGGACTCGTCCGCCTCCGCGCCGGCTTCCTCGTCGGCCTCGGCGGCCGCGGCGGCGCCCTCGACGTCTTCGGCGTCTTCCTCCTCGGGTTCCTCGTCGAGTTCGTCGGCGGCCTTGGCCGACAGCTTCTCGTCGACCTCGGGCGTGCTGACGATGCCCTCGATGGCGCCGAGCACGTCGTCCCAGCCGCGCCCGATGATCTCGCCGATCGCGTTCCAGCGCTTCAGGCCGGCCTTGCCGGTGAAGTGGTCGATCCCGCCCGACACCGTGCCCAGCGTCGGGTTGCCGTTGAAGAACTTCAGCACCGCCGCGAGCTCGCACACCGACCCGATGGACGAGACGAGCGCCAGCGTGCGGGCCAGCGAGGTCACCGACTCCTCGGTCGGCTTCTCCGACACCAGCTCCTCGACCGTGACCAGGTCGAACTGCCTGTCCTCGGCCGGGGAGAACTTGTGCGCGTGCGCGGTGGTCAGGTCCTTCCACGCCGGGTGGTCGACCAGGTCGTTGTCGGTATCGGAGCGCACGAACGCGACCAGGTCGGCGACCGAGGAGAAGACGTACAGGTCCTCGTCCTTGCCCAGGAACGCCTCCCACTCGTCGCCGGCGTCGCGCCAGCGGGGTGCCCACACGGTGTAGCGGTCACCGTCGGACAGGCTCAGGCGGATGGGCACGAGGTCAGCAGCCATGCGGCACACAATAGCGACGGCCGCCGGGGGCGCCCGGCGCGGCTAGCCCGGTGACGGCGAGCGCCGGGACGGCGCGAGTGAGGAATCGGGCGATCGAACCTAGCCCGGTGACGGCGAGCGCCGGGACGGCGCGAGTGAGGAATCGGGCGATCGAACCTAGCCCCGACCTAGCTCCAGATATCCGTGATCGGCGGCGCGCCGGCGGCGTAGCCGGTTTTGGGCAGCCCGTACATCTGCTCGATCGTGGAAAGCACGGTGTAGTGGTTGATCTGCTCGCTGTAGCTGCCGGGGCGCACGTGGGCGCCGTAGAAGATCGTGGGGATCTGGTTGCGCCTTCCGCCGTCGTCCTCGTCCCACGTCACGATCAGCAGGCTGTTGTTGGCCGCCGCCCAATTGGCGTAGCCGGACAACTCGCGGTTCAGCCAGGCGTCGGCCTGCGCGATGGACCCGTCGTGCATGTTGTCGTCGTTGTTGGGGATGACGAACGACACCGTGGGCAGGCCGGCGTAGTTGCCCATCGGGAAGGCCGAGAACGGCAGGGAGTTCGCCGGCGGGACGTTGGTGAAGTTGGCCCACGGCACGTGCTTGCGTGCGTATTTCCCGGCGGTGCACGCCGGCGAGCCCACCGCGGGCAGGCCCTCGGCGAAGCCGGCGAACGTGTAACCCGCCGCCAGCAATTCCGAACCCAGGTTGGGCGCGGCGCCGGCGTTGACCGGGCACACGTCGCTGGTCACGCCGAAGGTGTTACCGGCGAACAGTGCGAGGTAATTCGGTTCGCTCGGGTGCGTTTCGGCGTAGGACTGGGTCATGTTGGCGCCGGCCGCGGCCAGGGCGGTGATGAAGGGCGCCGACTTGTTGCCGATGATGTTGGCCTCGGAGCGGTTCTCCTCCACCACGATCACGATGTGCGCCGGCTGCGGAAGAGCCGCTGCCGCAAGGCTTATCGACGGGGCCGGCGGACCGGGCGCCGGCCCCAGCAGGGCCACCGCGGCGAGAAGTGCGAGAACTCGGAATGCCCAATCCGTCAGGCGGGTGGCAGCCGCGATTCCGCTCAGCACCACGGGAGCATAGGGGTGGTCCAGGCACGCCGACGGCGACGACGCGGGCCGTTTCGGCGGGGCGTTAACGAAATGCGGCCGGATCGTTATATAGGGTCGAACACCGTGGAGGTGCGCGTTGTAGATCACCCGCTGGCGGTCGCCCGGCTGACGACGATGCGCGACAAACGCACCGACAGCGACGGATTCCGGGCGGCGTTGCGTGATCTGACCGCGATGTTGATCTACGAGGCCACCCGGGACGCGCCCCGCGAGACCTTCCCGGTCCACACCCCGCTGGCCGAGGCGCTGGGGGAACGGCTGGCCGAGCCGCCCCTGCTGGTGGCGGTGCTGCGGGCCGGGCTCGGCATGGTCGACCAGGCGCTCGCGCTGCTGCCGCAGGCGCGGGTCGGATTCGTCGGCGTCGCCCGCAACGAGGAAACCCGCCAGGCGAGTGGGTATTTCGAGTCGCTGCCCGACCGGCTCGCCGGTGTGCCGGTGCTGGTACTGGATCCGATGCTGGCCACCGGAGGGTCGCTGAAGTACACCGCCGGGCTGCTGCTGGAGCGCGGCGCGACCGACATCACGGTCTTGTGTGCGCTGGCCGCCCCCGAAGGCATTGCGGCGCTTGAGAAGACGGTGCCCCACGCGCGGCTGTTCGCCGTGGCGGTCGACGACGGGCTCAACGAGAACGCCTATATCGTGCCGGGTCTCGGCGACGCGGGCGACCGCCAGTACGGGCCGCGCTAGCTCATAGATTCGCAGCCGCGGACACCAGCTCGTCGCGCAACGCGCGGGCGCGCCGCCGCGCATCGTGCAGGCCGCCGGTCACCGCGCAGCGAACCTCGATGTAGCACTTCAGCTTCGGCTCGGTTCCGGAAGGCCGCACCACCAGCCTGACCGTCGTGTCCCCGGCCCCCCCGGTGAAGATCAGCGCGTCGGTGATATCGGTGACGGTCGCGTCGAACCCGGCGAGCGTCTCCGGTGGCGCCGACCGCAGCCGCCGCATCAGGTCGGCGGCCTCGGCGGCGTCGGCGACGCGGCGCGACACCGCCGCGACGTCGTGCACGCCGTGCCGCCGGGCGAGGTCGTCGAGCGCGTCGGCCACCGAACGGCCCTGGTCGTTCAGCGCCGCCACCAGATCGCACACCAGCACCGCGGCGCTGATGCCGTCCTTGTCGCGCACGGCGTCCGGGTCGACGCAGTGCCCGATCGCCTCCTCGTAGGCGTACACCAGGGTGCCGCCGGGCGTGTTCGCGTCTGCGCGCGCCAGCCACTTGAAGCCGGTGAGCGTCTCGACGTGGGTGGCGCCGTGGTGGCGGGCGATCGCCGCCAGCATCCGCGACGACACCACGGTGCTGGCCACCACCGCCGTTCGCGGATCGGGGACGTGGGACAAGATGTAATCGCCTAGCAGCCAACCGGTTTCGTCGCCGGACAGCATCCGCCAGCCCGATTCGGTGGGGACGGCAACCGCGCACCGGTCGGCGTCGGGATCGAGCGCGATCGCGACGCCGGCGGTGACGTCGGCCGCGAGGGCGAGCAGCGCGTCGGTGGCACCGGGCTCCTCCGGGTTGGGGAAGGCGACGGTGGGGAAGTCGGGGTCGGGAGCGAACTGTGCTCCCACGGTGTGCACCTGCGAGAAGCCGGCGCGCTGCAGTGCTTCCACGGCCACGACGCCGCCCACCCCGTGCAGCGGGGTCAGGGCCACCCGCACCGGGCCGGTGCCGCGCCGCACGCCGGCCGCGCGCCCGATGTACTGCTCGACGACGTCGGTGACGGCGGGTTGCACGGGTGCCCGGTCGATTTCGTCGGCCGGGGGAGCCGCGGCCATCGCGGCCTCGATCTCGCGGTCGGTGGGGGAGACGATCTGGATGCCGCCGTCGGTGTAGACCTTGTAGCCGTTGTCGGTCGGCGGGTTGTGTGAGGCGGTGATCTGTATCCCGGCGGCGGCGCCGGTGCGGCGCACGGCGAACGCGACGACCGGTGTGGGAACCGGACCGGGCAGCAGCGTCACCGAGAACCCTTGGGCGGCAAGCACTTCGGCGGCTACCGTGGCGAAGACGGCGGAGCCGTGCCGGGAGTCGCGCCCGACGATGACGTGCGAGCCGGCCTGGCCGCGCGCGCCCAGCACCCGCGCCACCGCCCAGGTGGCCCGCGACACCACCGCCACGTTCATGGCGTCGGGCCCGCCGCGCACCGGGCCGCGCAGGCCCGCGGTGCCGAACTTCAGCGGGTGGGCGAAGCGTGCGGCGAGTTCGTCGGGGCCGCAGGCGGCGAGCTCGGCGGCCGTCGCCGGGTCGGGATCGTGCGCGATCCACTCCGCCGCGGGCCGTCGCCATTGGTCGGGCGTCATCGCTTAGAACCGGGCCACGACGTCGGCCAGCAGGGCGCCCATCCGGCTCGCCGACGCGGCGCCGGCGGCGAGCACCTCGGCGTGGCTCAGCGGCTGACCGCCGATTCCCGCGGCCAGGTTGGTCACCAGCGACACCCCCAGCACCTCGGCGCCGGCCGCCCGGGCCGCGATGGTCTCGTGCACGGTCGACATGCCGACCAGGTCGGCGCCCAGCGTCCGCAGCATCCGCACCTCGGCGGGCGTCTCGTAGTGCGGCCCCGGCAGCCCGGCGTAGACGCCCTCGGCCAGCCCCGGGTCGACCTGGCGGGCGAGGTCACGCAGCCGCGGCGCGTAGGCGTCGGTCAGGTCCACGAACTGCGGGCCGGCCAGCGGCGAACGCGCGGTCAGGTTGAGGTGATCGCTGATCAGCACCGGCTGGCCGACCGCCATGTCGGGCCGCAGACCGCCGGACGCGTTGGTGAGCACGACGATGCGCGCGCCGGCCGCGCAGGCCGCCCGCACCGGGTGCACGACGTGACACAGGTCGTGGCCCTCGTAGGCGTGCACGCGGCCGACCAGCACCAGCACCCGGCGTTCGCCGACGCGCGTGGACATCAACTCGCCGGAGTGTCCCACGGCCGTGGGGGGCGCGAAGCCCGGCACGTCGGCCTGGGGCAGCACGGCGGTCGGAGTACCAAGGGCGTCCGCCGCGGGCCGCCACCCCGATCCGAGGACGACGGCGACGTCGTGCTCGGCCACGCCGGTGCGCTCCCCGATGAATTGCGCCGCCCGCCGCGCGAGGTCGGCGGGATCGGATGCGACGTCGCTCACAGTCGGGGAGCCTAGTGCGGCGACGTGGAGCGCCGTGTGACGGCGCGAGTTAGGAGGCGGCCGTCGGGCCCAGTGGGCGTCACCGGGGTTAGCGCCGCGATGGTGCCCGCCCGAATATGTGAAAATCTGCCGCATGGATCTTCGTAGGTGGCCGGTCGTCGGCCTGGCCGTCGCCGTTGCGGTGTCGGTGTTTTCGATCGCGAGCGGCGCGGTGGCAACGGCGCGGGCCGACGGATGCCCCGACGTCCAACTGATCTTCGCCCGCGGCACCGCCGAGCCGCCCGGCCTGGGCGTCGCCGGCGACGCGCTGCTCGCCGCCCTGCAGCACGACCTGGGCTCGCGCAGCGTCGACGCGTACGCGGTGAACTATCCGGCCAGCTACAACTTCCTGCAGACCGCCGACGGTGCGAACGACGCGCGCGACCACATCGCGCAGATGGTCGACCAGTGCCCGGGGACGAAGCTGGTGCTCGGTGGCTTCTCCCAGGGCGCCGCCGCCGTCTCGATGCTGGCCGGGGTGCCGCCGCTGGGCAACACCATCGGCAACTTCGGCTCGGCGCCCGAGCTGGATCCCGGCCTGGCCAACAAGATCGCGGCGGTTGCGGTGTTCGGCAATCCCGGCAACCGCTTCAACACGCCCCTTTCCACGGCGGGCCAGTTCGCCGGCCGGGCCATCGACATCTGCAGCCCCGGCGACCCGGTGTGCGTCGTGGGCGGCCGGGACCGGGAGGCGCACCACGACTATGGCGTGGCGCCGTACCCCGGACAGGCGGCGGGATTCATCGCCGGACTGGTGTAGCCCCGGGCCCCGACGCTGCGGTGGGATACTGCGAGGATGCCCACCTCCGCATTGGACCACCCCTCAGGCAGGGTCGAGGATGTCGTGCGGCGACGTGGACCCGACCTGGTTGAGCTGTCCCACGCCATCCACGCCGAGCCCGAGCTGGCGTTCGCCGAGCATCGCAGCTGCGCCAAGGCCCAGGCGCTGGTCGCCGAGCGCGGTTTCGAGATCACCGCGTCGGCCGGTGGCCTCGACACCGCGTTTCGCGCCGACTTCGGCAGCGGCCCACTGACCGTCGGGGTCTGCGCCGAATACGATGCGCTGCCCGAGATCGGGCACGCCTGCGGCCACAACATCATCGCCGCGTCGGCGGTGGGCACCGCGCTGGCGCTGGCCGAGGTCGCCGACGAGCTGGGCCTGCGGGTGGCGCTGATCGGTACCCCCGCCGAGGAGATGGGCGGCGGCAAGGCGCTGCTGCTGGCCGCCGGGGTGTTCGACGACATCGCGGCGGCGGTGATGCTGCATCCGGGGCCAGCCGACATCGCGGCGGCCCGCTCGCTGGCACTGTCGGAGGCGACCGTGCACTACCGTGGCAAGGAATCCCACGCTGCCGTCGCGCCGCATCAGGGGATCAATGCCGCCGACGCCGTGACCGTCGCGCAGGTAGCCGTTGGGCTGTTGCGGCAGCAACTGGCCCCGGGCCAACTGGTGCACGGGATCGTCACCGACGGCGGGCAGGCGGTCAACGTCATCCCCGGGCACGCGACGCTGCAGTATGCGATGCGGGCGGTCGAATCGGATTCGCTGAGACAGCTGGAGGGCAGGATGTACGCGTGCTTTGCCGCGGGCGCGCTGGCCTCCGGCTGCGAGTACGAAATCGACAACCCCGCACCGGCATACGACGAACTCAATCCCGACGAATGGCTGGCTGACGTCTTCCGTGAGGAGATGCGCCGGCTGGGGCGCGAGCCGGTGGCCCGCGAGTTCGAGGCGGCGCTGCCCATGGGCAGCACCGACATGGGCAACGTGACGCAGGTGATGCCGGGGATCCATCCGATCGTCGGGGTCGACGCCGGTGGCGCCACGGTGCACCAGCGCGCCTTCGCCACCGCCGCAGCCGGCCCCAGCGCCGACCGCGCCGTCGTCGACGGAGCGATCATGTTGGCCCGCACGGTGGTTCAGCTGGCCCAGACGCCCGCCGAGCGCGACCGCGTCATGGCCGCGCAGGAACGGCGGGCGCACGCATGAGCCTCGCCGATGCCGCCACCTCCTGGCTGGCCGCCCACCACGACGACCTGGTCGAATGGCGCCGGCACATCCACCGCTACCCGGAGCTGGGGCGGCAGGAGTACGCCACCACCCAGTTCGTCGCCGAGCGGTTGGCGGACGCGGGGCTCAACCCCAAGGTGCTGCCGGGCGGCACCGGGCTGGTCTGCGACCTGGGTCCGGAACACGAGCCCAGGATCGCGCTGCGGGCCGACATGGACGCGCTGCCCATGGCCGAGCGGACCGGCGCGCCCTACACCTCCACCATGCCCAACGTCGCGCACGCCTGCGGCCATGACGCCCACACCGCGATCCTGCTCGGCACGGCGCTCACCCTGGCGTCGGTGCCGGAGTTGCCGGTCGGGGTGCGGCTGATCTTCCAGGCCGCCGAGGAGCTGATGCCCGGCGGCGCGATCGACGCCATCGCGGCGGGCGCCATCTCCGGGGTGTCGCGGATCTTCGCCCTGCACTGCGACCCGCGGCTCGAGGTCGGGCAGGTCGCGGTGCGCCACGGCCCCATCACCTCGGCGGCCGACCAGATCGAGATCACCCTGCACTCCCCGGGCGGGCACACGTCGCGCCCACACCTGACCGCCGACCTGGTCTACGGGCTCGGGACCCTGATCACCGGGTTGCCCGGGGTGCTGTCGCGCCGCATCGACCCGCGCAACGGCACCGTCCTGGTGTGGGGCGCGGTCAACGCGGGGGTGGCCGCCAACGCCATCCCGCAGTCCGGGGTGCTGGGCGGCACGGTGCGGACCGCCAGCCGGCAGACCTGGGTGGGACTCGAGGAGATCATCCGGGAGACGGTGTCGTCGCTGCTCGCGCCGCTGGGCATCGAACACACGCTGCAGTACCGGCGCGGCGTCCCGCCGGTGGTCAACGAGGACGTCTCGACCCGCATCCTCACCCACGCGATCGAGGCCATCGGCCCCGACGCGCTGGCCGACACCCGCCAGTCCGGCGGGGGCGAGGACTTCTCCTGGTACCTCGAGGAGATTCCCGGCGCGATGGCGCGCCTGGGCGTGTGGCCGGGTCAGGGGCCGCAGCTGGATCTGCACCAGCCGACGTTCGACCTCGACGAGCGCGCCCTGGCGATCGGGCTGCGCGTGATGGTCAACATCGTCGAGCAGGCCGCCGCGTTTCTAGCTTTTCCATAGCGCGAGCGACCGTGTCTGCGCGCGACACGCCGCTGTGAGCGGCAATTTGCGGTCGCTCGGCAGGGTGAGTTGTCGGCGCGGCGGAGCCCGCCCACCATGGCCCCCATGCATCCAGAGCTCAGCCGGCTGCTCGACGCCCAGGGCGGCGTCGTCACGTCCGCGCAGTCTCTGACGTACCTGCCGCGTCGGGCGTTGGACCTTGAGCTGCAGAAGGTTTGGCATGGCATTTACGGCCGGGGCGAACTGACCACCGCGCTGCAACTCGGCGGCCTGGATTTGGCAACCGGCACCAGCGTCGCCGCATGCATGGGTACAGCTGCCGCCGCGTACGGCTTCGACACCGAGTCGACGCCCGCGCTGCACGTGCTCGAGCCGGATGGCCGCCGACTGCGATCGTCCGACGGACTGATAGTGCACCGGCGTGCGGGATCGCCGCTGACCGTGGTCGGCGGACGGCCCGCGACCACCCCCGCATGGACGGCGATCGAGATCGCCCGTAGCCTGCGTCGGCCCAGAGCGCTGGCTACGCTCGACGCCGCCTTGCGCACCGGAGCCTGCATGCCGATCGAGCTGGCGCGGGCCATCGCTGGACAGTCCGGCCGTCGCGGGATTGTGACCGTCCGCCAACTGCTGGGTTTGGCCAGCCCCTTGGCGGAGTCGCCAATGGAGAGCGAGGCGCGGCTGGTAATGATCGACGGCGGTTTGCCGACGCCGGTCCTTCAATATGAGGTCGTGGACCTGCGAGGATGCAGGTGGCGACTCGATTTTGCCTGGCCGGACCTTCGCGTGGCCGCAGAATACGACGGCGTGGATTGGCATAGCGGGCCCGATGCCTTCATCCGTGACCGCCGACGTTCCTCGGCGCTCCAGGAGATGGGCTGGTCAGTGGTCGCCATCGTGGCCGAAGACGTCAGGCACCGGCCGTGGGAACTCATCCGCCGGCTCGAGGCGCAATTGGAGCGAGCCCGCGCCGCGTGACGTCTCGCGAGCGACCGCAAATTTCCGCTCACAGCGGCGTGTCGCCGTACAGACACGGTCGCTCGCGGGAAGGGCGGGAGGGGATCAGCCGGTGCCCGGGCCGACGTTGTGGGCCGGTCGGGTTCGCAGGTTGTGCACGTAATCGCTTGGGGCTCCGGCGATTTCGGCCGCATCGGCCATCACACCCAGATACCGCGCCGACGGCAGGCCGCCCTCCCACGCGTCGAGCACATACAACCAGGCCAGCACCGGGTCGGTGCTGGTGTCCGACGAGATGCGCTCCACCCGGCACCGGATCTTCTTGTGCACGCCGAACTCCGAGCCCTCCCACCGATCGAGGTTGTTCTCGTCCGCCGGGGTCATGTCGTAGAGCACGACGAACACCTTGGAATCGGGGTCCTCGACCACGGTGGCCAGCGCGCCCTCCCAGCCGATGTCCTCGCCCCCGAACGTCAGGCGCCAGCCGTGCAGCCAGCCCGTTCCGGCCATCGGCGAATGGGGTGCGCGCTTGAGCATCTGCTCAGGATCCATGTTCGACCCGTAGGCGGCGTAGAGCGGCACGGGGAAAGCTTAGACGTCGCATGCGCAAGCGGTCTTCTCCCGAGGGCCCTCGCCGGGCTGCAGGGTCACCGGTGGCCCCGCTAGGTTGGGGCTGTGGCGACCCGCATCGTGATCCTCGGTGGAGGCCCGGCCGGTTACGAAGCGGCCCTGGTGGCCGCCACCTCCCACCCCGACACCACCCACGTCACCGTCATCGACTCCGACGGCATCGGCGGCGCGGCCGTGCTCGACGACTGTGTGCCGTCCAAGACCTTCATCGCCTCCACCTGGCTGCGCACCGAGCTGCGCCGGGCGCCGCGGCTGGGGTTCGACATCGACATCGACGACGCCAAGATCTCCCTGCCGCAGATTCACGCCCGGGTCAAGCAGCTCGCCACCGAGCAGTCGGCCGACATCACCGAACAGCTGCTCGCCGTGGGCGTGCACGTCGTCGCCGGCCACGGCGAGCTGATCGACCCCGTACCCGGGCTGGCCTGCCACCGCGTCAAGGCGACGGCCGGCGACGGCACCACCAGCGAGTTCGAGGCCGACGTCGTGCTGATCGCGACCGGCGCCAGCCCTCGGGTCCTGCCGTCGGCCCAGCCCGACGGCGAGCGGATCCTGACCTGGCGGCAGCTCTACAACCTCGAGGCGCTGCCCGAGCACCTCGTCGTCGTCGGGTCCGGCGTCACCGGCGCCGAGTTCGTGCACGCCTACACCGAGCTGGGCGTTCCGGTGACGGTGGTCGCCAGCCGCGACCGGGTGCTGCCCTACGAGGACGCCGACGCCGCCCTGGTCCTGGAGGAGGCGTTCTCCGAGCGCGGCGTGCAATTGGTCAAGAACGCCCGGGCCCAGTCGGTCACCCGCACGGGAGACGGCGTGCTGGTCACCCTGGCCGACGGGCGCACCGTGGAGGGCAGCCACGCCCTGATGACCATCGGGTCGGTGCCCAACACCGGCGGCCTGGGCCTCGACCGCGTCGGCATCGAGTTGGGCCGCGGCGGCTACCTGACCGTGGACCGGGTGTCGCGGACCTCGGTGGCCGGCATCTACGCCGCCGGCGACTGCACCGGCCTGCTGCCGCTGGCGTCGGTCGCCGCCATGCAGGGCCGGATCGCGATGTATCACGCCCTGGGCGAGGGCGTCAGCCCGATCCGGCTGCGCACCGTCGCGGCGACGGTGTTCACCCGGCCCGAGATCGCGGCCGTCGGCGTGCCGCAAACGATGATCGACGACGGTTCGGTGTCGGCCCGCACGATCATGCTTCCGTTGCGGACCAACGCCCGGGCCAAGATGTCGGGCCTGCAGCAGGGCTTCGTGAAGATGTTTTGCCGCAAATCCACCGGCGTGGTGATCGGCGGCGTGGTGGTGGCCCCGATCGCCTCCGAGCTGATCCTGCCGATCGCGGTGGCGGTCCAAAACCGCATCACCGTCACCGAGCTGGCGCAGACGCTCGCCGTTTACCCGTCGTTGTCCGGGTCGATCACCGAGGCCGCTCGTCGGCTGATGGCGCACGACGATCTGGACTAGCCTTGGTTCGACACCGTCCTACTGGCGAGTAACCGACAGGAGTTTCCCGGTGACCGATCCGATCCACGCGCCCAGCGAGCTCGGCTCGCCGGCGTCCGTGCTGGGGCCGCAGCACCGCGAGGTGGCCTGGGAGCGGCTCGGCACCGAGCAGTTCGACGTCGTCGTCATCGGCGGCGGCGTGGTGGGCTCCGGCTGCGCGCTGGACGCCGCGACCCGCGGGCTCAAGGTGGCGCTGGTCGAGGCGCGCGATTTCGCGTCGGGCACCTCGAGCCGCTCGTCGAAGATGTTCCACGGCGGGCTGCGCTACCTCGAACAGCTCGAGTTCGGCCTGGTGCGCGAGGCGCTCTACGAGCGGGAGCTGTCACTGACCACGCTGGCGCCCCATCTGGTCAAGCCGATGCCGTTCCTGTTCCCGCTGACCAACCGCGTGTGGGAGCGGCCGTATATCGCCGCGGGCATCTTCCTCTACGACCGGATGGGCGGCGCGAAATCCGTTCCGGCGCAAAAGCATTTGACCCGCGCCGGCGCGTTGCGGTTGAGCCCCGGCTTGAAGCGGACGTCGTTGATCGGCGGAATCCGCTACTACGACACCGTCGTCGACGACGCGCGGCACACCCTGACCGTCGCGCGGACGGCCGCCCACTACGGCGCGGTGGTGCGCACCTCCACCCAGGTGGTGGCGATGCTGCGCGAGGGTGACCGGGTCACCGGCGTGCGGGTCCGCGACTCCGAGGACGGGTCGATCACCGAAGTGCGCGGCCACGTCGTGGTCAATGCGACCGGGGTGTGGACCGACGAGATTCAGGCATTGTCCAAGCAGCGCGGGCGATTTCAGGTGCGCGCCTCCAAGGGCGTGCACGTGGTGGTCCCGCGTGACCGCATCGTCAGCGACGTCGCCATCATCCTGCGCACCGAGAAGTCGGTGATGTTCGTCATCCCGTGGGGCAGCCACTGGATCATCGGCACCACCGACACGGACTGGAACCTGGACCTGGCCCACCCCGCGGCCACCAAGGCCGACATCGACTACATCCTGCGGACCGTCAACACGGTGCTCGCCATCCCGCTGACCCATGCCGACATCGACGGCGTGTACGCCGGGCTGCGGCCGCTGCTGGCCGGGGAGAGCGAGGAGACCTCCAAGCTGTCCCGCGAGCACGCCGTGGCGGTGCCCGCGCCGGGCCTGGTGGCCATCGCCGGCGGCAAGTACACCACCTACCGGGTGATGGCGGCCGACGCGATCGACGCCGCGGCGCAGTTCGTCCCGGCCCGGGTGGCGCCCTCGATCACCGAGAAGGTCAGCCTGCTGGGCGCCGACGGTTACTTCGCCCTGGTCAATCAGGCCGAACACGTTGCGGCGCTGCAGGGTTTGCATCCGTACCGGGTGCGGCACCTGCTGGACCGCTACGGCTCGATGATCGGCGACGTGCTGGGGCTGGCGGCCGGAAACGCCGATCTGCTCACCCCGATCAAGGAGGCGCCGGGTTACCTCAAGGTGGAGGCGCTCTACGCCGTCACCGCCGAGGGGGCGCTGCACCTCGAGGACATCCTGGCCCGCCGGATGCGCATCTCCATCGAGTACTCGCACCGCGGCGTCGACTGTGCGCGCGAGGTCGCCGACGTGGTCGCCCCGGTGCTCGGTTGGAGCGCGGCGGACGTGGACCGGGAGGTGTCGAACTATTCGGCGCGGGTGGAGGCCGAGATCCTCTCGCAGGCCCAGCCTGACGACGTGTCGGCCGACGAACTGCGCGCGAGCGCCCCGGAGGCCCGCGCCGAGATCCTCGAGCCGGTGCCGCTCAATTGAGGCCCGCCCCACTGCCGGTGCGGGACGGCCTGGGCCCGGCGCGGGTGCGGCTGCGCGGGGGACCGGTAATGGCCGAGCTGACCGACCGGTTCGGCGCGCCGGCGCGGTCGAAGGTGCTCTCCGGGGAGGTCGTCGACGCGGGCGGCGCGGTGGTCGACGAGGCCACGGTGCTGCCCGCAGGATCGCACGTGTTTCTTTACCGGGAGCTGCCTGATGAGGTTCCGGTGCCGTTCGACATCCCGGTGCTGCATCGCGACGCGGACATCGTCGTGGTCGACAAGCCCCACTTCCTGGCCACCATGCCCCGCGGGCGGCACGTGGCGCAGACGGCGCTGGTGCGGCTGCGGCGGGATTTGGGCCTGCCGGAGCTCAGCCCGGCCCATCGGCTCGACCGGCTGACCGCCGGGGTGCTGCTGTTCACCGCGCGCCGCGAGCTACGCGGCGCATACCAGACGTTGTTTTCCCGTGGGCTGGTACGCAAAACGTATCTGGCGCGCGCCGCCGTGGATCCGGCCGTGGTGTTGCCCCGCGTGGTGCGGAGCCGGATCATCAAGCGGCGCGGGGTTTTACAGGCCGTCTGCGAACCCGGTGCGCCCAACGCGGAGACCTTCGTCGAACTCGTTTCACCGGACGGCCTGTACCGGCTGACCCCGCGCACCGGACGCACCCACCAGCTGCGCGTGCACATGGCCTCCCTCGGCCTGCCGATCGACGGGGATCCGTTGTACCCCAACGTCATCGACGTTCCACCCGACGACTTCAGCACGCCGCTAAGGCTGTTGGCGCAGCGCATCGAGTTCGACGACCCGGTGACCGGCGCGCGCCGCGAATTCGTCAGCCGCCGAACGGGGCCCTAGACGACGATTCTGGCCTCGATCGCCGCGCACGAGGCCACCGCTCTGTGGGATGTGGGCAAGGAGAATTCGCTGCCCGGCCGCTACCGCGCGGCGCTCGGGTTTGTCGGAGCCGCATGGCATGATCGAATGTATGTTCGATTCGAAGCGGTCGTCAGCGGAGGTGATCGCCGCGTTTGATGAGCACTTCGAGCGGCGGTATCCCACAAAGACGGCGGAGTCGGCGGGGTTGCTGGAGCAGATCTCATGTTGCTCGCGGGCGGAGAATCAGGCGGCAGCGGCGCAGTTGCGCTGGATCGGCGAGTTGTTCGCCTACCGGCTGTCGCGGTGCGCGGAGACCGAAGAGTGGGCGGTGGACACCGAGGCGGCGGTGGCGGCCGAGATCGCCGCGGAACTGCGGATCAGCCAGGGGATGGCGGCCAGCCGGGTCCGGTACGCGCGGGCGATGCGTGAGCGGCTGCCGAAGGTGGGTGCGGTCTTCCAATCGGGCGACGTCGACTTCCGGATGTTTCAGACGCTGGTGTTTCGTACCGATCTGATCACCGATGCCGAGGTATTGGCGGCCGTGGACGCACAATTGGCCGCCAACGTGGTGCGTTGGCCCTCACTGACCCAGGGCCGGCTGGGCGCCCAGGTGGACAAGATCGTGGCCAGGGCCGATGCCGATGCGGTGCGCCGGCGCCGAGAGCGCGCCGCGGGCCGCGAGGTGTGGATCGGCGAAATGGGCGATGGCCTGGCGCGCCTTGAGGGTGTCCTGCTCAGCCCCGATGCGCATGCGCTAGAAAAGCGGCTCAATGCGGTGGCGGCCACAGTATGCGAGCACGATCCGCGCACCCACCAGCAGCGCCGCGCCGATGCGTTGGGGGCGCTGGCCGCCGGGGCCGACCGATTGGGTTGCCGGTGCGGGCGCGCGGACTGCGCGGCCGGAACGCGGCCCGCGGCGGGCGCGGTGGTGATTCATGTGATCGCCGAGCAGGCGACCCTAAACGGCAATGGCTCCGCGCCGGGCTGCGAGGTCCGCGCCGAGGGGTTGATTCCGCCCGAGCTGGTCGCCGAATTGGCCGCCTCGGCCAAGTTGGTGCCGCTGGTCCATCCCGGCGACGCCCCATCGGAGCAGGGCTATCTGCCGTCTGCGGCGTTGGCCGATTTCGTGCGGTGCCGGGATCTGACCTGCCGCTGGCCCGGCTGTGACTGCCCGGCGATGGCCTGCGACATCGACCACACGATCCCCTACAGTGTCGGCGGGCCCACCCATGCCTCCAACCTCAAATGCTTGTGCCGCACGCATCATTTGGTAAAGACCTTCTGGGGCTGGCAGGAGAAGCAGCTTGCCGACGCGACGTTGATCCTGATTTCCCCGACTGGGCGCACCTACGTCACCACCCCGGGCAGCGCGCTGTTGTTCCCCAGCCTGTGCCGGGCCACCGGGGCGCTCGCGGCCCCCGAAGTCGACCCGCTCCAGGATTACTGCGCCGAGCGCACGGCGATGATGCCGACCCGACGACGTAGCCGCGCTCGGGACCGCGCGGCGCGCGTAGCCACCGAACGTCGACAGAATCGAATGGCCCGCGCCGCGGTCCGGCAAGCAAGCGACACCGCGCATTACCGGCCGCGCGACGCCACCACCGACGACGACCCGCCACCGTTTTGAATCGGCTCCCGCACCCCACGCTCCCGGAGGCTTCCGGGCTCAGCCGTCGATGTGCGTCGGCGGGTCGGCGAAGGTGAAATCCGAAGGGGGATGGTCGGGGCTCATCACATCGCAGTGCCCGTCGGGCACCAGGTAGGAACTCGCGCCGTTGGGAATCAATCGCGTGACTGCCACGCAACGCTGCCAGGTGCCGTCGGGCTGGACAGGCCCATCGCACTTGCTGAGGACGGGTCCTCCGTACAGGCAGCCGGCGCCGGCCGACGGCGCCGAGGCGATCAGCCCCGCGGCCATCAGTAGGGCAGCGAATCCTCCGACGATGCCGCGCTTCATGGTTGCCTCCCGTCACCTGACGCTACCGCTTTCATAGCGGCTTTTGGGATCGGTAGCGAACCATTTGCTGGATGCTGATTCGCGTAGTCCACATCGGAAAGGCGCGAGCCAATGTCGCTCATTCGCAAAGTCGGGAAGATCATCGCGGGGGCGCTGCTGTCGGGCGCCGTTGCGGCAATGGGTTTGGGGGCGGCCGGGGGCATCGCGCAGGCGGAGCACACACTCGCGCCGCAATTCAATCGCCCATTGCCGGTGGACAACTTCACGGTTCCGCACGAATGGTGCCCGGGGCAACCGTTGCCGATGCCGGACGTCCGTTGGGACATGGGCGTCTGCCACCACTGGTACTGGGTGCCGGTCGGGGGCATGGGCAACGTCGGCCAATTCGTCTGGGAGGGGGATGCCCCGCGGCGCCCGCTGGGCCCGCCGCCGTGCTACGGAGCGCCCATCTGCCTGCCCGGCCTGTAGTGGGCATCGCCGCCTGGAAAAGGCCCGGCCGGTTAATGCTTTGGTTACCCTAAGGGCAGGGGTATATCGTTCGTCCCAGCCGGGACTCGACGGGGAAGGATCCGGGGGGCACCCTGGGTGGTGACTGCTCAATGTTTCCGGTGTGTTCGCAACCTGGTAAACGGGATTTTCCGGCCGCGTACTCGGCATAGACAATGTGAGGTGTGATGGACTTATTCGCGCCCCCCGAGATCACCTCGACGCTTATCCACTCCGGGCCGGGAGCGGGTTCGCTGATCGAGGCCGCGGGCGCGTGGCAAAGTCTGGGCGTCGAGCTGGAGAACTCGGTCGCCGTGTACGCCTCGGTGTTGTCGTCGTTGATCGAATCGTGGGACGGCTCGTCCTCGATGGCGATGCTGCAGGCCGTGCAGCCGTACCTCATCTGGCTGCGTACCACCGCGCAGCAGGCCCAGCAAATGGCCGCCTCGGCGGAGTCCGCCGCGACGGCCTTCAGCGATGTCCAGTCCACGGTGGTGCAGCCCGCGGTGGTGGCCGCCAACCGGACGCGGCTGGCGCAGCTGCTCGCCACCAACGCGTTCGGGCAGAACACGGCCGCGATCGCCCAGACGGAAAACGCGTACCAGACCATGTGGGCGAACAACTCGGCGGCCATGACGCGCTATCAGGCCACCACCAACCAGGCCACGAGCCAGCTGTCGCAATTCAGTTCGCCGCTGGCCATCACCAACCCGACGGCCTCGGTCAGCCAAAACGCGGCGGTGTCGAATTCGTTGCTCAACACCGCGGGCACGACGGGCAACGCCATCGACCAGCTCGGCGTCACCCCCTTCGACCCGAACGCCGGTTGGTTCAACTACTGGAGCACCTGGGGTAACCAGTTCATCTCGTCCGGCTTTCCCATCAACCTGCTCAGCTACCTGGCGCAGAACACTTCGGCCCAGGCGCTGCAGGGTGTGGGCAGCGACATCGGCCTGGGGCTCTCCGAGGGCGAGGGGGCGCTGGCGGCGTCGGTGACCAGGCTGGCCGGGGCGATCTCGGCCGCCCCGGGAGGCGCGCCCGCGGCCGCGATGGGGGTCGGGGTTTCGCTGGGCAAGCTGACGGCGCCGCCCGCGGTGGTGGGGCTGCTACCGGCGACGCAGACACCGGTGCAGCTGGCCTCGTCGGTGTCGCCCCTGCCGGCCGACGCCGGGCTGACCGGAATGCCGCTGATGCCGATGATGGCTCCCGCGACGAACTCGGCGGGCAGTGGGTGGCGCAAGCGCAAACAGCAGAAGTTCGAGGATCTGGAATACGGGGCGGAACTCCCGAAGAAGGTGATCCAGCGACCGCCCAGCGGCGGATGAGGAGCGACCATGGTTCCTCACGACTCCGGAAGCCGCTTTTCGCCGCCGGATAGGTCAATGGCGGCGCGAGCCCTGTATCGCGCACGCGCGACGACACTCGTGCGCCCCGTCCCGTCGGGTGACCCGTGATCGATTTCGGGCTGCTGCCCCCCGAGATCACCTCGGCGCTGATCCATGCCGGGCCCGGCGCTTGGTCGATGATCGACGCCGCCGGCGCGTGGCAAGAGCTCAGCGCCGCGTTGGAGGCGGCCGCCAACAGCTATGCCTCGGAGTTGGCGGCGACGACCGCGACCTGGCAGGGTCCGTCCGCGCTGGCCATGGCCCAGGCGTTCGAGCCCTACCTCGCCTGGCTGCGCACCACCGCGGCGCAATGCCAGGAAATCGCCGCATCGGTGGAAATCGTCACGGCCGCATTCGAATTGACGCATTGGACGGTGGTGCACCCCTCCGTCGTGGCGGCCAACCGGGCGCGGTTGGCAATGTTGCTGGCCACCAATTTCTTCGGCGTCAACGCTCCGGCCATCGCCGAAACCGAGGCCGAGTACAACGCCATGTGGGTCAACAACTCCACGGCGATGTACCGGTACGGCGCGACGTCGCTGAACGCCGTCAAGCTGTCCCAGTTCTCGCCACCGCCGCAGGTGGCCAATCCCTCGGCGGTGACCACCCAGGCCACGGTCGCGCCCACGGCGAACGCGCTGTCCAGCTCGTCCACCACCGGGACCGTGATCGACGCACTCGGGGTCACCCCCTTCGACCCCAAACAGGGTTGGTTCTGGTATTTCAGCACCTGGGGCAACCAGTTCATCGCCGGCGGGTTTCCGGTCAACATGCTCAGCTACATCGCGCAGGTCACCGCGGCCCAGGCGCTCCAAGGCGTGGGAGCCGACATCAGCCAGGGCCTGGCGGAAGGTGGGGCCGCCCTGGCGTCGGCGGATGCCAGCCTGATGAACGCGATCGGTTCCGGGGCGCTGGCGCCTCGCGGCGCGTTGGGGGTCTCCGTCCTGGTGGGCAAGCTGAGCATGCCGCCCGCGACGGTGGGGATGCTGCCCGGCGCCCAGCCGCCGGTGCAGCTGGCGTCGGCGGTGTCCCCGCTTCCGCCGGGCGCGGCGCAGCCGCCCACCCTCCCGGTGGCCCCGATGCGGCCGCCGATGGGCGGCAAGGGGGGTCGCGGCGGCGAGGGGCGCGACTACGACGACATCGAGATCGGCGCGGAGCTTCCCGGCACCGTCATGAAGCGACCGCCGTCAGCGGGATAGCTTGGGCCCCAGGGCTTGACGGTTTTCCGGCCGTGACGGAGCGGGCTCGTCGTCGGCCAGGGTGAAGTAGCTCTCCTCCTCCTGCAGGAAATGCAGGCGCAGCAGGGCGTGCAGCCCGTAGAGGCACGAGAGCAGGTCGTCGACCTGGTCAGGGCCGATCCCTCCGCTGCTCTGGGCCAACGCCAGGTGCGCGCCGATCCGGTCGGAGAGTCGTTGGATCTCGGCATGGGTCCGGCTCATCGGTGCGGTCGCTTCGCTGGTGCCCAGCGGGTGGGCCAGCGCCGGATAGAGCTCCGACTCCTCGGCCCGTTCGTGCGGGATGATCCGCTCGGTGAGCATGGTGTGGGCGTGGCGGACCGCTTCCACAGCCGGCTGGTCGGCCGCGTCGGCCAGCCGGTCGGCGGCGTCGCGCAACAGATCCACGGCGTCGCGCAGCTCGTCGTGTTCGGCGTCGAAGCGCCGCAGCAGCTGTTCGGTCGTCGCGGGCAGGTCGACCTCGATGTCGGGGTTGCCGCGCAGGGCGCGCAGCGCGTTGAGGATCACCGCGACGTCGATGCCCTCCTGCACCAGTGCGCCGACGGCCGGCGGCAGCCACCCCGCGGCGGCGACGGCCATCGCGGCCAGCGACAAGGTCATGCCGACGACCGCGCTCTGCACGGCGATGCGTCGTGACCACCGGGCGATGTCCATCGCGTCGGCGAGCCGCTCCAGTCGATCGGTGGTCAACACGATGCTGGCCGCCTCCGAGGAGGCGGTGGCACCACGGGCGCCCATCGCGACGCCGACGCTGGCCGCGGCCAACGCGGGTGCGTCGTTGACCCCGTCGCCGACCATCACGGTCACCGCGCGGTCCTTCTCGGCGCGGACGGCGGCCACCTTGTCGGCCGGGCTTTGCTCGGCGTACACCTCGTCCAAGCCCAGCACGGCCGCGACCTCGCGGGCCGGCTCGGTGCGGTCACCGGTGAGCATGACCAATCGGCTCAGCCCCGCCTCGCGCAACCGCCGCAGCGTGCGCGGAGCGTGGCGGCGCAGCGGGTCGCGCAGCAGCACCGCGCCCGTGGGCCGACCGTCGACACAGACCCACGCGATGGCGGCGCCGTCGAGCAGGGCCCGATTCACCACCGCGCGGGCCCATTCGGTGTTCGCGGTGTCGTGCCAGAGTTTGCCGACGTGCACCCGGTGACCGTTCAGGCTGGCGGTGACGCCGCGGCCGGGTTCCTCGACGACCTCGGTGGGAAGCGACAGCTGCAGGCCGCGGGCCCGCGCGGCGGTGACGATCGCCTCGGCCAGCACATGCGGGGACATCTGGTCCACCGAGGCCGCCATCCGCAGGATCTCGAGCGCGTCGCGCCCGGGGGCGGCGGCGACGTCGATGACGACCGGGCACCCCATGGTCAGGGTGCCCGTCTTGTCCATCACCAAAGTTGTTGCGTGGCCGAGGTTTTCCAGAGCGCCGCCGCCGCGGATCACCACACCGCGCCGCGACGCCCGCGACAGCCCGGACACGATGGCGACCGGTGCCGCGAGCAACAGCGGGCACGGGGTCGCCACCACCAGCACCGCCACCGCCCGCACCGCCGACCCGCTGGCCAGCCACGCCGCGCCGGCCACCAGCAGCGTCAACGGCAGGAACCATGCCGCGTACCGGTCGGCCAGCCGCACCACCGGCGCGTTCTCCGCGCCGGCCTCCGCGGCCAGGCGGACGATGTGGGCGTAGGTGCTGTCGGCGGCGGTGGCCGTGGCCTCCATTTCGAACGCGCTGCCCGCGTTGACCACCCCGCTGCGCACGGCTTCGCCGGCGGTTCGTTCCACCTGCAGCGGTTCGCCGGTCAGGACCGATTCGTCCAGCACCGCGACCGCACTGGAAATGCGCCCGTCGACGGGCACCACTTCTCCCGGGCCGACGAGCAGCAGATCGTCGACCGCCACGTCCGCCAGCGCGATGACGTCCACCCCGGAGCCGACGCGGCGGCGGGCGAACCGTGGCGCGTGCTCCAGCAGCGCCCGCAGGTCGTGGGACGCGCGGCGTTCGGCCGCGGCTTCCAGGGCCCGCCCGCCGGCCAGCATCACCGCGATCAACGCCCCCGCGAGATATTCGCCCACCAGCAGGGTGCCGACCAGCGACAGCACCGCGATCAGGTCCACGCCGAACCGGCCCCGGCGCAGCGCGGCGAGCACCCACACCACCGCGGGAATCACCGCCACCACCGTGCCCGCGATCCAGCAGCCGTCGGCGACCCGCCGCGCGCCGACCAGCCACGCGATCCCCCCACCCGCCAGGGCGGCGGCGGTCACCGCGGCCAGGATCGGCTCGACCCACCGGGTGGGTAAGGTCCGCCGTTCGGGCGCCCCGACGTCCATGCCAGTCAGCCTTCCCTGACATCCCGGCGATGGCTAGGGCCGGATGGACGCGGATTGAGGACTCAGGTCACTAGAGGTGGCGGCGCGACCCGGTCAGCATTGGTGGTGTGACTGCAAGTGCTTCCGCCGGTTCCATGCCGATCCACACCATCACCGGCGACCCCGTCGCCCGCGTGCCCGGAAACGCCACGATCGCCGACGTGGCCAGGGCCATGGTGACCTGCGACGTGGGGGCGATCGCGGTCGGCGACGACCCGCGGCCGACCGCGCTGGTGAGCGAGCGCGACATCGTGCGGGCGGTGGCGGCCGGGCGGAATCCCGCGACCGCCCCGGTCTCCGACGTGGCCAGCACCAAACTGGTGTGGTGTGACGCCGAAGCCTCGGTGGACCAGGTCGCCGCCCGGATGATGGACCGCTACATCCGCCACGTGCTGGTGGAGCGCGACGGCGCGCTGGTCGGCATCGTCTCGGCCCGCGACCTGCTGGGCGTCTACGCGGACTTCGATTGAGGCCGCGAGCGGTGGCCGCGCTGCTCGGCGGCGGCCTGGCCGGGCTGACGGGCTGGGACCTGCTGCAGCGTCGCCACACCATCCTGCGCAACTACCCGATCATCGGACACCTGCGGTTCCTGCTGGAAGCGGTGGGCCCCGAGCTGCGCCAGTACATCGTCACCGACAACGACGCGGAGCGGCCGTTCAGCCGCGACCAGCGCCGCTGGGTGTACACGTCGTCGAAGCTGGCCGACCGGTACTTCGGCTTCGGCACCGACAACGACCTGGAGCGGGTGCACAACTATCCCATCGTCAAGCACGCCGCGTTCCCCGTCGCGGCGCCGGCCGGCGAGCCCGAGCACCCGGACCCGGCGGTGCCGTTGCCCGCGGCGAAGGTGCTCGGCGGCGCGCGGGGCCGCGCGAAGGCCTTCCGCCCGTCGTCGCTGGTCAACATCTCCGGGATGAGCTTCGGCGCCCTGGGTGGCGCGGCCGTCACCGCCCTGAACAAGGGCGCGGCGATCGCCGGCGCCCTGCACACCACCGGCGAGGGCGGGGTGTCGCCGTATCACCTCCACGGCGGCGACCTGGTCTGGCAGATCGGCACCGGCTACTTCGGCTGCCGCGACGACGACGGCCGGTTCAGCCTGCCCCGGCTGGTCGACCGGGTGGCGGCCACGCCGTCCATCCGCGCCATCGAGATCAAGCTCAGCCAGGGCGCCAAGCCGGGCCTGGGCGGCGTGCTGCCGGGCGCCAAGGTCACCCCGGAGATCGCCGCCATCCGCGGCGTGCCGGCCGGGGTGGACTGCCGGAGCCCCGCGGGCCACTCGGCGTTCCATGACGTCGACGGGATGCTGGAGCTGGTGGAGACGATCGCCGCCGAGACGGGCCTGCCGGTCGGCATCAAGTCGGCGGTCGGGGAGGGGCGGTTCTGGTGCGACCTGGCGGGGCGGATGGCCCGCACCGGCAGGGGCGTCGACTTCGTGACGGTCGACGGCGGCGAGGGCGGCACCGGCGCGGCCCCGCTGGTCTTCACCGACCACGTCGCCCTGCCCTTCAAGTGGGCTCTGCCGCGGGTGTACCGGGCGTTCGCCGAGCACGGGTTGCACCGTGACGTGGTCTTCATCGGGTCGGGCAAGCTGGGCATCCCGGAGAACGCGCTGCTGGCCCTGGCCACCGGTTGCGACATGATCAACGTCGGCCGGACCGCCATGTTCTCGATCGGCTGCATCCAGGCGCAGCGCTGCCACACCGGCCGCTGCCCGTCGGGTGTGGCGACCCAGTCGCCGTGGTTGCAGCACGGCCTCGACTCGGACCTGAAGTCGGTGCGCTGCGCCAACTACCTGGCCACCCTGCGGTTCGAACTGCTGCAGCTGGCCCGCACCTGCGGCTACGTCCATCCGGCGCTGGTGCCGCTGGAGGCCATCGAGCTTCTCGACGTCGACATGAAGACCGTGCGAGTCGACCGGTTGCTGGACTACCAGCCCGACTGGGGCCTGCCCGGCCCGGCCGACGCCGAGGCGATCACGGCCGTGATGTCCAGCGGCGCAGGATGAGTTTGCGGATCTCGCTGACCCACAGGACCGTGCTGGCCATGGCGATGCAGACCAGCCACTGGCTCAGCGATAGCGGCGTGGTGGTGAAGGCCGTGTTCAGCACGGGCAGCTGAACCACGGCCACCTGCAGCAGCGCCGACAACCCGATCGCCGCCCACAACCACGGGTTGGCGAAGAACCGGCGGAAAGCCGACCGGGTCTCCGACCGGGCGTTGATGGTGTTGATCAGCTGGGCGATCACCAGCACGGTGAAGCCCGCGGTGCGGGCGGTGTCCAGCGACGACGGCAGGGGGCCGCCGGGCGCATAGAGGTGGATCGTGACGAGCGTGGCGGCCGCCACCGCCGCGCCGATCACGATGATGTTGTTCCACATCCGCCCGTCGATCACCCGGTCCGACGCCGAGCGCGGCGGCCGGTCCATGACGTCCTCGGTGTGTGGGTCGACACCCAGCGCCAGCGCCGGGGCGCCGTCGGTCAGCAGGTTGATCCACAGGATCTGCGTGGCGAGCAGCGGCAGCGCGACGGTATCGCCCTGCGACAGGCCGACCGCCCCGGCCAGCACGACCCCGAAGAAGACCGTGAAGATCTCGCCCATGTTCGACGACAGCAGGTAGCGCAGCGACTTCTTGATGTTCGAGAAGATGCCGCGGCCCTCGCGGATGGCCTGGACGATGGTCGCGAAGTTGTCGTCGGCGAGGATCATGTTCGCCGCTTCCCTGGCGACCTCGGTGCCGGTGCGGCCCATGGCGATGCCGATGTCGGCCGCCTTCAGCGCGGGCGCGTCGTTGATCCCCTCTCCGGTGACGGCGACGATCTCGTGGTCGGCCTGCAGCGCGTCGATGATGCGCTGTTTGTCCGCCGGATCGACCTGGGTGTACTGCGAGTGCAGGCGCACCGTTTCCCGCAGCTGCTCGTCATCCAGCGTCGCGAGTTCTGCGCCGGACACGGCCGACTCGCCGCCTTCGATACCCAGCTTCCGGGCGATGCGCGCCGCCACCCGCGGATGGTCGCCGGTGATCATCACGACCCGGACGCCGGCGCGGCGCGCGTCGGCGATCGCGGCCGCCACCTCCGGCCGGGGTGGATCGGTGATCCCCACCATGCCCAGGTACACCAGGTGCCCGTCGGACCGGCAGGCGACCGCCACGGTGTGCAGGGCGTCGAGCGCCAGCCGCTCCGCATCGCTTCGGATCGCGGCCCGTCCCGAATCGTCGAGTGGCGCAATGCGATCACCGTTCCGCAGGTGCGTGCACCGGCCGAGCACCTCGTCGGGCTCGCCCGTCGTCACGTCAGTCGGCGTCGGGCGGGGCCCGTCGCCGAGCTTCTCGCGGGCGACCAGGAAGGCCGCGTCGACGGGATCGCCCCGGATCGTCCAGCGGCCGTCGTGCACGTCGAGGGTGGTAGCACCGCCGGCGGCGGCGCCCCCGTCGAGCACCAGGGCGGCCTGCCGCCACAGGTCGTCGCCCTCACCCAGCGGCGCGCCGTCGCGCTCGAGGCGGCCCTCGGGCCGATATCCGGCGCCGGTGACCCTCGCCTCCCCGAGGGGAGTGACGACCCGCACGATGGTCATCTCGCCGGTCGTGAGGGTGCCCGTTTTGCCCGAGCACACCACCGACGCCGAGCCCAGGGTCTCGGCGGAGGACAGCTCCTTGACGACGGCGTTCAGACCGGCCATCCGCCGCATCCCCAGGGCGAGTACCACCGACATGATGGCGGGCAGGCCTTCCGGCACGGCCGCCACGGCCAGCGAGACGCCCAGGAGCACCGCCGTCACCACGTCGTGGGCAGTGTGGAGGCCGAATACCACGAAGATCGTCGCGATCACCGCCACCGCGATCACCAGCACGGCGATCCCCAGCAGCCGGCTGGCGCGGGCCACCTCACGCTGCAGCGGCGTCGGCTCGTGATCGACGGTGCGCACCAGGCCGGCGATCTGACCCGTTTGGGTCGACATCCCGGTGGCGGTCACCACCGCCCGCCCGGTGCCCTTGGTGACCGCGGTGCCCTTGAACACCATGTCCGCCCTGTCCCCGAGCGCCGCCGGCCCGGCCAGTGTCCGGGCATCTTTGAGCACGGGTTCGCTCAGGCCGGTCAGCGCGGCCTCGGACAGCTCCAGCCCCACGGACGAGAGCAGCCTGGCGTCGGCCGCCACGGCGTCGCCCTCGGCGAGCAGCAGCACGTCGCCCGGAACGACCGCGGCCGCGGGCACGATGCGGCGCGCGCCGTCGCGGATGACCGTGGCGGAGGTCGCGGCCATCCGCGCCAGGGCGCCGACCGCGCGTTCCGCGCGCTCTTCCTGCGCGTAACCCAGCAGCGCGTTCAGGACGAGGATGACGGCGATCACCACCGCGTCGACGGGCCAGCCGTCGGCCCCCTCGACGGCCCAGACCGCGAGCGAGGCGATGAGCGCGGCGAGCAGCAGGTAGATCAGCGGGCTGCGGAACTGCGCCAGTAGCTTCCGCCAAACCGGCGCGGGCGGGACGCTCTCGATGTCGTTGGCGCCCACCGCGGCGAGCCGGCGGGCGGCCTCTGCCGCGGGCAACCCCGCTTCGGGATCGGTGCGCAGCCGGTCGACGACGGCTGCGGCGTCGAGGAGCGCGGGGTCGGGGTCGAGCAGTGCGGCGTCCACCGAGCGCGCTCAGCCGGTCAGTGCTGGCTCGCCGGCTGCGGCGAGGCGGCTTCCCTGCGGGACTCCAGCATCCGGTTGCGGACGATGTGCTCGACGAGGATCGGCACGAAGGTCTGGACGGGGGCGTCGACGAACTGCTCGGCGGCCTCCTCGGACCAGCGCTTGATCTGGGCGGTCCGCTGCTCGTCGCCGAGCCCCTCGTGGCGGGCCAGCTTGTCGGCGACGTCGGCCACGGACCGGGCCACCGTCGAACGGCTGTGCTGCGGCACCGCGTCGTCGGCGGGCATCCGGGCCTGCTCGAGCGCTTGACGGGCGACCTCCTCGCCGGCGTCGGGGCGGACGACGTGCAGCGTGAGATGGTGGCCGTCCTCGCCGATCAGGATGACGCTGGACGGTTCGTCGCTGGTGAACGCCAGCAGTTCGACCGTGTGGCCGCCGATCTGCACCAGCGGCGGCGTCTCCTGCCAGCCGTTGCGGCGATAGCCCACCATCGCGACGGGGCCCAGACGCTCGAACACCGACGCCAGCAGGCCGGGCAACTCGTCGACCAGGTTCGTGGTTCGCGGCCACCAGGCACCGTCGATGTGTTCGGAGACGGACCGATAAGGCTTGAGCTGTAAGCGATTTTCCATGTGCACGCCTCAATCGTGGTCGGGGCGGTCGGAACCCGACAGGGTCGGCCGCACCGAAGGGGTGGGACTTTGTGCCCTTTCGGGTCCGGTCGCCGGCTCGACGCCGAGCCAGCGCCGCTGCACGCTGTGTGACGCGCGCAACATCAGGTCGGGTGCGACCGCGGACAGGGAGCTGGCCGTCGCCGCGGCCAGCAGCCCCTGGCCCCAGGCCAGCGGGTCCAGCGGCGTGCAACCGAACAGCTGGCTCAGGCCCGGGGTGCTGATCACCACCGCCAGTGCGCCCAGCGAGCCGACCGACGTCAGCACCACCAGCGGGGCGCGGGAGTCGACCAGGGTCTGGGTGAGTTGCGCGCCCACCAGCGCGACCAGCGCGACGGTGGCCGCGCGCTGCGGCGGGCCGGTCACCCTGGCCATCGCCCAGCCCGCGGTGGCGCCGATGGTGGTCGCGGCGCCGCGGATGCCGATCGCTCGCCACATCGCCGCCTCGTCGCGGTCCACCTCGTCGGTGCCTACCTGGGGGCTGACGGCCAGCGCGGCGGCCGGCAGCGCGTCGGTCAGCATGTTGACCAACAGCATCTGGCGGGCGTTGAGGACCGAACGCCCGGTCAGGATGGTGGTGATCAGGGCGAAGCACACCTCACCGAGGTTGCCGCCCAGCAGCATCGACACCGCCGATTGCACGCGCCGCCACAGTTGCTCGCCCTCGTCGAGGGCGTCGAGCAGCGCCTCGATCCGTTCGTCGAGCAGCACCACGTCGGCGGCCGTGCGGGCCGCGTCGCTGCCACGCGCCGCCACGCCGATGCCTACGCTGGCCGCCCGGATCGCGGCGGCGTCGTTGACGCCGTCGCCGACCATGGCGGTCACCAGCCCGGCCCGCTCGAGGGTCTGCACGACGTCGATCTTGTGTTCCGGCGTCATCCGCGCGAAGACCACCCGCGTGGCCGCCGCGGCGGCCCGCCCGTCGGCGGAGAGCGCCTCCCAGTCGCTGCCGGTCATCACCTGGTCGGCGGTGACGTCGAGGCCCATCTCCTGGGCGATCACGGCGGCGGTCGCCGGGTGATCGCCGGTGATCAGCCGGACGCCGATGCCGCGTGCTGCGAGTTCCTTCAGCAGCCCTGGGGCGGCGGGGCGCGGGGTGTCGGCCAGGCCGAGCAACCCGATCGGGGTGAGCCCGGAGGAGCACAGCGCCTCCAGGCGGTCGGGATCGGCCGCCGCGGCCGCCGCCTCGTCCGTGCTGAGTTGGCGCTCGGCGACCGCCAGTACCCGCAACCCCTTGGCCGCCATCTCGTCGACCTGCTGCGTCAAGGCGTCGCCGTCGTGCAGCAGCGCCGACGCGAGCACCTCGGGTGAGCCCTTGATGGTCAGTCGGGTGCCGACCAGCGCGGCCGCGAACGGCCGGCCGGACTGGAACGGCAGGAACGCGTCGCGGGTCAGCCGCTGCGGCCCGGAGCCGTCGCCGCGGAGCGCCGGATCGTCGGCGGCCCGGTGTATCGCATCGTCGGTGGCGTGGTCGACGCGGTGGGTGTGCCTGGCGTAGCTGGTGCTCAACGCCGCGTCCAGCACCGCACCGGGGGTGTGGCCCGGCATCGGCCGCACCGCCTTGACCTTCAGCCGGTTTTCGCTCAGCGTGCCGGTCTTGTCGAAGCACACCACGTCCAGCCGGGCCAGCGCCTCCACTGAGTGGGGGTTGCGGATCAGCACCGATTCGCCGGTGAGCCGGCGCGCGGCGGCCAGCTGGGCCAGCGTCGCCACCAGGGGCAGGCCCTCCGGGATGGCGGCGACGACCAGCGTGACCGCGCTGGACACCGCCTCGCGCAGCCCGGTGCCCCGCGCCACGCTGAGCAGTCCCACCAGCCCGCCGCTGGCCACGCTGAACGGCAAGGCTCGGCGGGTGATGTGCCGCAACTGCCGCTGCAGCCCGATCTCCTGCAGTTTCCTGGGGGCCATCGCCAGTGCCCGGCGCATCTCCGACCGCGAGCCCACGGCGGTCACCACGGCCACCGCCGTGCCGGCGACCACCGTCGTGCCGGCGTAGAGCATGCAGGTCCGTTCGGCCAGCGGTGCCCCCGGCGTGGGTTCGGTCTGTTTGGCCACCGGCAGCGATTCGCCGGTCAGCGTCGACTCGTCGACCTCCACGTTCGAGGCGTGCAGCAGCCGGGCGTCGGCGGGGACCACCTCGTCGGCGTGGACCTCGATGATGTCGCCCACCCGCAGCCACTTGGTCGGCACCTTCTCGCGGCGCTGCTTGTCCAGCGGGCCCACCCGCCGTCGCGCTGGCGGATCCTGCACGGCCAGCAGGCGATTCAGGGTGCGTTCGGCGTGCAGCTGCTGCTCGGCGGACAAGGCGGCGTTGACCAGCAGCACGCTGCCCACCAGCACCGCGTCCAGCGGGGAGCCGAGCAGCGCGCTGGCCGCCGCGCCGGTGGCCAGCAGCGGGGTGATCGGGTCCGCGAGGTCGCCGCGCATCTCGTCGGCGAAGTCGCGGATGGTGCCCCAGGACGCCGCGCCCGCGTCGTGCAGTGCGCGAAGCGGCCGCACCTGCCGCCACCACGACGCGGCCGCCTCCACGCGGGCCTCCTCGGTGGGGCGGGGCAACAGCCGCTGCACCTCGGCGACGGGCAACGCGTGCCAGTCGTGGCTGGTTTCGGGCTCCGGCAGCGGATCCCGGAGGGTCTTGACGGCCGCCCGGTACCCGAACCACAGGCTGGCCACCATGCCGACGTTGACCGAGGCCGAACTGCGCCCGGGCACACCGGGAATCAGCATCAGCGCGCCGATCGCCGACGCCGACGCGGACAACCGGACGGCCCCGTCGGTGGCCGCGCGCGCGGCGGGCAGCGCGTGCAACAGGCGCCAGGCCCCCGTCAGGTCGTTGGCCATCACGTCGGCCGCCCAGGGCGGGGAATGTCCGGGCCGCAGCAGGCCGATCGTCACGTCGGACCGGTGGGCGGCCCGCATGTCCGACGTGGTCAGCAGGGCCACGGTGTTCCCCGCCGCCTTCAGCTCCGCCACGGCCGCCGCCACCGCGTGGTCGATCGACCCGCCCGGCTCGGCCGCGGGATACAGCTGGTCGAAACCCTGTGCCAGGGAACGCAATCCGTCATCGTCGAGGGAATAGACCCGGGGTTGTGACCGCCGCGCCTCGGTGAGCACCGCCGCCGCGAGCGGGTCGCGGATCGGGCTGACGAGCGCCTCGCCGACGTCGCCGGCCCCGTCGATGTCGGCCAGCCGGTGCCACCCCGGCTGCAGGCCGTCGTTGTCGAGTGCGGCACGGACCGCTTCCCAGGCGTGGGCGCGCGCGGAATTCTCCACCCCGAGCACGCGACTCACCGTCAGTTCGTCGGTGTACAGCGCCCGCGGGTCGACCATGATCGCGTCGATCCGGTCGAGCGTCCGCAACACCCTGGGGCGCAGCACCAGCGCGTCGTGGCGGCCGGACAGGCCGAGGTTCATCGTGCAGCCGAACGCTTCGCGCACGGTCCGCAAGGGCTTCGGGACGGCGGCCAGCGCGGCCGCGCCGGCCGCGTCCGGGTTGCGGGTGAGCAGGCCGACCGCGGCGGCGGCGCCGAGGCCGGCCAGGCCGGCGCGGTTGGCGTAGCGCTCCGCGGGCCCGTCCGGCGGGGCCGGGTTGCCGACGGGGGCCGAGACCCCGTCGTCGGCCACCGGCCGCTCGGCCAACCCCGGCTCGTGCCGGAGCCAGGCCAGCCTGCCGTTCCACGCCTCGGCCGCCAGCATGGTGCGGGTGGCTGCCTCCGCGGCCGCCGCCGTGGGCGACAGCGTCAGGGCCGCGGAGGTGGCGTTGACGATGCCGAACAACACATCGGTGCCGTCGGGCCCGAGGCGACGCTCCAGCTCGCGGCGCAACCGCGGCAGGTGGTCGGCCACGGTGGGCGGCACGGCCACCAAGTCGGGGAGCCGGGGCAGGCGCAGCAGGCTGCCGGTCAGCGAAAGGCCGAAGCCCACCGAGGCCGCCGTGGCCGCCACCATCCGGCCCATCAGCAGCGCGTCGTCACCCGGCAGGCTGGCCGGCAGGGCCGGACTCGCGCGCCGTCCGCCGCGTCGTTCCGCGGCGGCGACGCTGCGGCACAGGGTGGCCGCCGAGGGCCCGTCGGCGGCCACGGTCACCACCACCCGCGCCAGCGTGCGGTTGAGGTAGGCCTGCTGCACCCCGGGCATCGCCCGGACGGCCGCCAACACGTCGGTGGCGATCGCCGGGCCGTGTTCGCCGTCGAGGCCGCGCACCTCGATCCACCGCCTAGGCCCGTTGTCGCTGACGCGCCGGGCCGGGGGGCCACCCACCGCTTCGAGGACCGCACCCGCCGCCGCGCGGGTCAGTGCGGGAACGTCCGGCGTGGCGTGCACCAGCGACTTGCCCACGCTGGCCGCGACATGCCCGCCCAGCAGAGCGGTGCCGGCCGCGAGCTCGGTGCCGACCGCGGCGACCCGCAACGGTGCCATCAGCAAGCCCAGGCCGGGCAGGCCGCGTCGTGTGCTCACCGTGTTCTCCGGGCTCGGGTCGATTGTCAGTGCCCCCGGTTCCGCAAGGGTTACAGCGGCAGCTTAACGGGCGGTAACGCGCGCGGGAAAAGTCATTGAGGCCCTTTTCGTGGGGCTTTCGTCCCTTGTCAAATGCGCTCGCGTTGGCCACCGTTGCGCTATGCGAAGCGCTTACCACCACCAGCTGGCCGAGCTGACCGTCCAGCTCGGCGAGATGTGCGGCCTGGCCAACGACGCCATGCGGCGCGCCACCGATGCCCTGTTGGAGGCCGACCTGGACGCCGCCGAACAGGTGATCCGTGAGCACGACCGCATGGTCGAGATGCGGGCGCAAACCGAACGGGAAGCGTTCGCCCTGCTGGCGCTGCAACAACCGGTCGCCGGTGAGTTGCGGGCGATCTTCAGCGCTATCCAGATCATCGCCGACATCGAACGCATGGGCGCGTTGGCGGTGCACATCGCCAAGATCGCCCGGCGCGAGCACCCGAACCGGATACTGCCCGACGACCTGCGCGCGTGCTTCGCCGACATGGCGAAGGTGGCAATCACGTTGGGCGAGAGCGCGAAACAGGTGCTGATCTCCCACGACCCGCAGCAGGCGGCCCGGCTTCGCGAACAAGACGACGCGATGGACGAGCTGTACCGCAACCTGTTCAGCGCGCTGCTGGACGAAGGCTGGCGGGACAACATTCCCGTCGCGGTGGACTGCGCCTTGCTGGGCCGCTTCTACGAGCGCTTCGCCGACCATGCCGTGGAGGTCGGCCGCCGCGTCGTCTTCATCGTCAGCGGCGATCTGCCCACGCCGGACGAGATCTCGACCTACTGAGCGGCGCCGGTGAAGCCGGGCTGGGAAGATAACGTCGTGCAGGGCACACCGGACATCCAGGGCCGCGTCTGGCGCCACGGTAAGCCGCAGGAAGACTTCACGTTCGACGACATCTCCGGATACCTGGGCGAGCCCGACACCCTGGTCTGGGTGGATCTGTGCGCCCCGGATCACGACGCGTTGTGCGGCCTGGCGGCCGAGCTCGGCCTCAACACGTGGGCGGTGGAAGACGCCGTGGCGGCGGCCGAGCGGGTGAAGGCCACCGCGTACGAGACGCACACCTTCTTCACCGTCTACGCCGTGGGGGTCGCGGAGGAGGTGACCGACGAGCCGCGGCGCATGCTGTCCATGCAGCGGATCTCGGCGTTCGTGCTGCCGCGCGGCCTGATCACGGTGCGGTTGACGCAGGACTTCGACGTCACCCAGCTCACCCGGCGCTGGGACGAGATCGGCGCCCAGCAGTACGGCGTGGGCGCGCTGGTGCACGGGTTGCTCGACGTGGTGGTCGACAGCCACTTCGCCGCGGTGGAGGCCCTGGACGACTGCGTCGAGGCCATCGAAGACGAGCTGTTCGACGGCACGCCGCGCCGGGCGAGCTTTCAGCGCCGGACATTCCAGATGCGCCGGGACCTGGTGGCGCTGCGGCGGGTGGCGCTGCCGATGCGCGAGGTCGTCAACTCGATCCAGCACCACCGCCGCGAGGTCGGCACCGCTCCGGAACTGGACCCGCTGTACGCCGACCTGTATGACCACGTGCTGCGCGTGTCGGAGTGGACGGAGTCGTTGCGGGACATGGTCACAACCATTTTCGAGACCAACCTGTCCCTGCAGGACGCCCGGCTGAACACCATCATGAAGAAGCTGACCGGGTGGGCGGCCATCATCGCCGTCCCGACCGCTATCACGGGCTTCTACGGCCAGAACGTGCCCTATCCCGGCTTCGGCCATCTGGCCGGATTTCTTGCGAGTACAACTCTGATTGCCGTGCTGATGGTGGTGATCTACGTGATGTTCAAACGGCGGGACTGGCTATGACCGCTGACCTGCTGGCGGGTTCGGAGGCCCCGAAGGCGATGCTGGTCGCCGCCGCCCCCCTCGACGAGGTGCTGCGCCGGCTGGACAGCTCGGCCGCCGGGTTGTCCAGCCCGGAGGCCGCCGCCCGGCTGACGCGCTACGGACCCAACGCGGTACGCACCCACCGTGTCAACGCCTTTGCGGTGCTGGGTCGCCAACTGCGCAACGCGGTGCTCATCCTGCTGGCCGCTACCGCGGTCGTCTCGTACTTCCTGGGCGACAGCATGCAGGCCGTCATCATCGGCATCATCCTGGCGGCCAGCATCGGCCTGGGCTTCATCAACGAATACCGCGCCGAGCGGGCCGCCGCCGAACTGCACGCCAGCGTGCACCACAACGCGCTGGTGCGCCGCGACGGAGAGTTCGTCTCGCTCGCCGTCAGCGAGCTGGTGCCGGGCGACGTGATTCGGCTGTCGCTGGGGGAGGCGGTGCCGGCCGACGTCCGGCTGATCGACGTCACGGGCCTGGAATGCAACGAAAGCATCCTGACCGGGGAGTCGACCGGATCGGAGAAGGCGCCGCATCCGGTGCCGGCCGGAACCGACCTGGCCGACGCGAGCGACCTGGCCTTCATGGGCACGATCGTCAGCGCCGGCGAGGGCACCGGCGTGGTGTACGCCACCGGAAAGAACGCCGAATTCGGCCGGATCGCTTCGGGTTTGGACGAGCATCCGCCCGAAACCGGTTTCCAGGTCGGGCTGCGCCGGTTCTCCTACCTCCTGCTGCAGGTCGCCGTCGCGCTGATGGTGATCATCTTGATCAGCAACCTGCTGCTGGCCAAGCCGATCATCGACTCGGTGCTCTTCTCGCTGGCGATCGCGGTCGGCATCACGCCGCAGCTGCTGCCCGCCGTCGTGAGCACCAGCCTGGCCACCGGGTCACGCCAGCTGGCCAAGGCGAAGGTGCTCGTCAAGCGGTTGGTCTGCATCGAAGATCTCGGTGACATCGACATCCTGATCACCGACAAGACGGGAACCTTGACGGAGGGGCGGATCCGGCTGGTGGACGCCGTCGACGCCGGCGGCGCGCACAGCGACCCGGTCCGTCGGCTTGGCCTGCTGGCCACCGACGTGGACCCGGAAGCCGCTGGCGCCAGCGCGAATTCGCTGGACGCCGCACTCTGGGAATCCGCCGGGGCGCAGCAGCTGGTGGGCGGGGCCACGCGCCGGGTCGCGCTGCTGCCGTTCGACCACGAACGCCGCGCGACGTCGGCTCTGGTCGAGGACGACGGGAACCGGGTGCTGGTGGTCAAGGGGGCGCCCGAGCAGGTGCTGGCCCAGTGCCGGGCCGTCCCGGCGGCGGCGGAGGAGTCGCTGGCTGCGTTGTTCGCCGCCGGCCGCCGGGTGGTGGCCGTGGCCACCAAACCGGCGCCGGGGATCACGACGCTCACCCGGGCGGACGAATGCGAGCTCTCGCTCGCGGGGTTCCTGGTCTTCGCCGACGAGCCCAAACCCGCCGCGCGCCAATCGCTATTGGAGCTGGCCGAGCTGGGCATCGAGCTGAAGATCGCCACCGGCGACAACCCGAGAGTGGCCGAAAAGGTCTGTGAAGAACTGGGTTTGGCTTCGAAGGGCACCATCACCGGCGCGCAGCTCGAGCCCCTGGACGACGCTGCGTTCGCGTACGCCGCGCAGCACCACACCATCTTCGCGCGCATCTCCCCCGAGCAGAAGGCGCGGCTGATCGCCGCGCTGCGGCGCGAGGGGCGAGCCGTCGGCTTCCTGGGTGACGGGGTCAACGACGCGCTGGCGTTGCACGCCGCCGACGTGGGGATCTCGGTCGACAGCGCCACCGACGTGGCGAAGGACGCCGCCGACGTGGTGCTGCTCGAGAAGGACCTCGGTGTGCTGGCCACCGGCGTCGCCGAGGGCCGGCGCATCTTCGCCAACACCATCAAGTACGTGCTGATGGGCACGTCGAGCAACTTCGGGAACATGTTCAGCGCGGCGGCCGCGTCGGCGCTGCTGCCGTTCCTGCCGATGCTGCCCAGCCAGATCCTGCTCAACAACCTGCTCTATGACTCCTCGCAGCTGGCGATCCCCACCGACAGGGTCGACGCCGAGCAGCTGCACGCGCCGTCGCACTGGGACGTCGCGTTCATCCGCCGGTTCATGCTGATCTTCGGCCCGATCAGCTCGTTGTTCGACTTCCTGACGTTCGGGTTGATGCTGGGCGTGCTGCACGCCGGCGCGATCGAGTTCCGCACCGGTTGGTTCGTGGAATCGCTTGCGACGCAGACGCTGATCATCTTCGCGATCCGCACCCGCAAGGTGCCGTTCTTCCGCAGCCGGCCCAGCGCGTTGCTCGCCGTCACCACCCTCACCGTGGTCGCCGTCGGCGCCGGGCTGACGATTTCGCCGCTGGCCCACACCCTGGGCTTCACCCCGCTGCCGTGGCAGTTCTTCGCCGTCCTGGGCGCGTTCGTCATCAGTTACCTGGTGTTGGTGGAGCTGGCCAAGCTGCTCTTCTACAGCGAGCCGAATCACCTCAACGGGCAGCCGCATCGCGTCCGCGGAAACGCGTTCCGCATCCGGCGCCGGGCCGCCCGCTATCACTACATCGAGCGGCGGATGCGAAGGCGGGACGGGGCTTAGTTCTCGACCTGGAGAGTCGGCAGATCCGAAAGGCCCTGCTGGATTCCCCGGTCGAGCTTGTCGATCAGGGTCGTGCTGCCCGCCGGGGCCGTCTCCTGGCAGGCGCAGCTGAGGGTGGTGAAGGGGCTTGGGTCGGCGTTCGCCGATGCTGCCGACCAACTTGCAGCGCCGAGGGTGAGTGCAACGCCGACCAAAAGTTTAGGAATCATTTGGCCTTCGAGTTCTCGAAATTGGTTCAGGCTTAATTTTACCGGCGCGCGTGTCACGAGCCTGTCAACTGGCTGTTAACTTTCAGGCCTGGGCGCCGTACTTCGGGCAGTACGCCCGGATGCTGACTCCGACGAAGTAGCCGGCGTGGTAGCCGTCGAGGTGGCTGTTGGTCATGACGTCGTTTGCCACCTGTTCCGGCGCTTCGCCGGACTCGAGCCGCTGGCACACCAAGTGACCCGATCGGATGGCCGTTTCGGGTGATTCGTAGTTGATGCCCTTGGCGGTCAGCGCCGCGAGGAAGGCGTCATCGGCGGCCGTGGCGTGGGCGGACGGAGTGGATCCCAGGACACCCAGCAGCCCCATCGCCGGGACGACACCGGCGGCCGACAGCAACAGCAGCAGGCCGGGGTTGCGGATCTGGGTCCTCGTCATTTCTGATACTCCCGTGACATCGAAGTGCCGTTGCTCGCTGACAGCGGGGGCTGCCCGGATAGTTGCACGTTGCGGTGTCGCACGGTGCAGGATCAATCATATTGCGACCATCGCCACACCCGGCTTTGCTCCGGCCTCGGTCCCGTCGGTGCGCTGACGGGATGCCATACGTGCGTTGGTTGGCGCTGGCCGTCGTGGCGATGTGCTTGGCGGCCTGTGGTGTGCGGCATGTGTCGGCGGCCAGCGCTCGGGATGCCTCCGGGACATTCCGTTCCGGCGGCATGGACCGAACTTACCTGCTGCACGTGCCACCGGGTAGCCCGGTCGGCCTGGTGCTGAGCCTGCACGGCGGCGGCGGCAGCGGAAACGGGCAGCGGGGCCTGACCGGTTTCGACGCCGTCGCCGACGCCCACGACCTGCTGGTGGTCTATCCCGACGGTTACGACAAGAGCTGGGCCGACGGTCGGGGGGCGTCGCCGGCGGATCGCCGGCATGTCGACGATGTCGGCTTCCTGGTGGGGTTGGTGGGCAAGCTGCAGAACGACTACGGCATCGCCCCGGGACACGTCTTCGTCACGGGGATGTCCAACGGCGGCTTCATGTCCAACCGGCTGGCGTGTGACCGCGCCGACGTGTTCGCGGCGGTCGCGCCCGTGGCGGGCACCCTGGGCGTGGGTGTGGCGTGCAATCCGTCGCGGCCGGTCTCGGTCTGGGCGGCGCACGGCACCGCCGACCCGCTGGTGCCGTTCAACGGCGGTGTCGTGCGCGGCCGCGGCGGGGCGAGCCACTCCATCTCCGCCGACAGCATGGTGAACAAGTGGCGCGCCGCCGACGGGTGCCAGGGTGATCCGTCGGTGCAGGCGCTGCCCAACGTCGGGGACGGCACCGTCGTGCACCGCTTCGACTCCACGGCGTGTGCGGCGTCCACCGAGGTGATCTTCTACCAGATCGACAGCGGCGGGCACACCTGGCCGGGCGGCAGGCAATACCTGCCGACGGCGATCATCGGGCCCACCACCCGGGCGCTCGACGGGTCGGAAGCCATCGCGGAGTTCTTCCTGGCGCACGCCCGGGACTAGTGGCTGCGGGTCGCCACCATCGGGCAGTGGCGATCGCGAGCGCGGCGTAGCCGGGCGCTGCGGGTCGCCACCATCGGGCAGTGGCGATCGCGAGCGCGGCGTAGCCGGGCGCTGCGGGTCGCCACCATCGGGC
>NZ_LZJM01000231.1:0-13779 GCF_001667665.1 Mycobacterium sp. E342 | reverse complement strand
CGTGGCCCCGCAGAGCTCGTCGCGATCCAGCTCGGCGACGATCTCCACAATGCGCCCATCAATCGCATTGCGCTGACGGGCCAACCCCGCCAACTCATCGAACAGCACCTCAACACGCTCAGCAGGATTCACTGCCGCGGCACCCGATGCGGTCGAAGACATGACTGCATCATCGCAGCGGGGTACGACAAATCCGGCCGGGCGATCGGCGTGCGGCGGTGACCGTCTTCAGCCACCAAGCCGGACAACCTGATTGACCACCACGCGCCCCAGCGCGGCTATGGCTCAACGCCGGCGTCTCGAGTGTGCATCGTGGCCTTCGACTGTGCGGCCAGGGCGGGATTCCGGCGATTTTCCCGCCACATGCGCACACTCAAAACCGTGAGCGCACACTCAATGACCGCGCTGCGCCAGCGCCCGCAAGAAGAACGTCAGGTTGGCGGGCCGCTCGGCGAGCCGGCGCATGAAGTAGCCGTACCACTGCGTGCCGAACGGCACGTACACCCGGACCCGGTTGCCGCAGTCGGCCAGCCGTCGCTGCTCGCCGTCGCGGATGCCATACAGCATCTGATATTCGAACTCCGTTGCGCCCCGGCCCACTTCGCGGGCCATCGCGGGCACCGCCTCGATGATCGCCGGGTCGTGGGAAGCCACCATGGGGTAGCCCGAACCGGCCATCAACACCCGCAGGCAACGCAGGTAGGAATCGGTCACCGCGGCGGGATCGCGATGGGCCACCGCCGCCGGTTCGTCGTAGGCGCCCTTGCACAACCGGATTCGCGCCCCTGCGGTGGCGAATTCCCGGCAATCGCCCACCGTGCGCCGCAGGTAGGCCTGCAACGCCACGCCCAGCCATTCGAAGTCGTGCCGCAGGTCGCGCACGATCGCCAGCGTCGAGTCCGTCGTCGTGTGGTCTTCGGCGTCCACCGTCACCCACACGCCGGCGCGCTGCGCCGCTTCGCAGATCGCGAAGCCGTTCTCCCGGGCGATCTTCTCGCCGTCGCGACCCAACGCCTGCCCCAGGGCCGACAGCTTCAGCGACACCTCGAGCGGCCGGCCGGCGGCGTCATCGCCGAACCGGGCCAGGCGGTCGATCAGGTCCAGATACACCGCCACCGCCGAGTTGGCGGCGCCGGCGTCGGTCACGTCTTCACCCAGGTAGTCGAGGCTGACGCACCGGCCCGAACCGCGAAGCGCCGCAACGCTGCCCAGCGCGCTGTCGATGGTCTCGCCGGGAACGAAGCGGTGCACCACCCGACGGGTGATGGGCAGGCCTTCGGCGGCCCGGCGCAATCCCGGTCGCCGGCTGGCGGCCATGATGGCTGGGCGCAGCGTGCTGGCGAATACGCCGGTCATCAGTCGGCCGCCATGTGCGGGTACGTGTGGTGGGTCGCCGGGACGAACGTCTCCTTGAGAGTGCGGGCCGACGTCCAACGCAACAGGTTCAGCACCGAGCCCGCCTTGTCGTTGGTGCCCGAGCCACGCGAACCACCGAACGGCTGGCGCCCGACGACCGCGCCGGTGGGTTTGTCGTTGACGTAGAAGTTCCCGGCGGCGAAGCGCAGGCGCTCCTGCGCGGCCAGCACCGCCTCGCGGTCGTCGGCGATGACCGCGCCCGTCAGCGCGTACCGCGACCCGCCGTCGATCACACCGAGGATGCGTTCGTAGTCGTCGTCGGGGTACACGTGCACCGACAGCAGCGGACCGAAGTACTCGGTGGCGAACGACTCGTCGGCCGGGTCGTCGGACAGCAGCACCGTGGGGCGTACGAAATAGCCGACGCTGTCGTCGTATTCGCCGCCCACCGCGATGGTGACGTGGGCGGCGCTCTTCGCCCGCTCGATCGCCTCGACGTTCTTGGCGAACGCCCGCTCGTCGATCAGCGCCCCGCCGTAGTTGGTCAGGTCGGTGACGTCGCCGTAGCGCAGGGCGGCGGTCTGGCCCAGGAAGTCGTCGCCGATGCGTCGCCACACCGAGTGCGGGATGAACGCCCGCGACGCCGCCGAGCATTTCTGGCCCTGGTAGTCGAACGCGCCGCGAATCAGCGCGGTGCGCAGCACATCCGGCCGCGCCGAAGGGTGGGCCACCACGAAGTCCTTGCCGCCGGTCTCGCCGACCAGACGCGGATAGCTGTGGTAGCGGCCGATATTGGCGCCCACCTGCTGCCACAGGCGCTGGAAGGTGGCGGTGGACCCGGTGAAGTGGATGCCGGCCAGTCGCGGGTCGGCCAGCGCCACGTCGGACACCGCGAACCCGTCGCCGGTGACGAGGTTGATGACGCCGGGCGGCAGGCCCGCGGCCTCCAGCAGCCGCATGGTCAGGTAGGCCGACAGGGTCTGCGTGATCGACGGCTTCCACACGACGGTGTTGCCCATCAGCGCCGGCGCGGTCGGCAGGTTGCCCGCGATGGAGGTGAAGTTGAACGGCGTGATCGCGTAGACGAATCCGTCGAGCGGGCGATAGTCACTGCGATTCCATTCGCCGGGCCCGCTGATCGGCTGCTGCGCCAGGATCTGACGCGCGAACGCCACGTTGAAGCGCCAGAAGTCGACCTGCTCGCAGGGCGAGTCGATCTCGGCCTGGTAGACGGACTTGGATTGGCCCAGCATGGTCGCGGCGGCGATCTTCTCCCGCCACGGCCCGGCCAGCAGGTCGGCGGCGCGCAGGAACACCGCCGCGCGCTCGTCGAAAGGCATTGCCGCCCAGACGGGTTTCGCGGCCATGGCGGCGTCGATCGCCGCCGCCGCGTCCGCGTGCACGGCGTTGGTCAGGGTGCCCAGCGTGGCGGAGTGCCGGTGCGGCTGGACGACGTCGATGCGGTCACCGTCGCCCATCCGGTGTCTGCCGCCGATGACGTGCGGGAGTTCGATCGGGTGAGCCGCCAGCGCGGTCAGTTCGGCGCGTAGCCGCTCGCGTTCCGGGGATTGCGGCGCGTAGTCGTGGACCGGCTCGTTGGCCGGCAACGGCACCTGGGTTATCGCGTCCATGCCGCCAGGATCCTCGTCGCGGCGCCCCACGGAATTAGCCGATCGGACAGCATGCCAGCCCCTCGGTAGTACGATCGGACAATGGCCGGTGTGGGGCTGGGTCAGCTGTTGCTGGCGCTGGACGCGACGCTGGTCAGCCTGGTCGAAGCGCCGCGGGGCCTGGACCTTCCGGTGGCTTCCGCCGCGCTGATCGACGGCGACGACGTGCGGCTCGGACTGGCGGCGGCCGCGGGGTCGGCCGACGTGTTCTTCCTGCTGGGCGTCGCCGACGACGCGGCGCTGCGCTGGGTGAGCAAACAGGCCCGCGAGCGGGTGCCGGTGGCGGTCTTCGCCAAGGAACCCTCGAACGCCTTGGTGAACGCGGCGGTGGGGGCCGGCTCGGCGGTGGTCGCCGTCGAGCCGCGGGCCCGCTGGGAACGGCTCTACCAGCTGGTCAATCACGTGCTCGAGCATCACGGCGACCGCGCCGACGAGACCGAGGACTCGGGCACCGACCTGTTCGGCTTGGCGCAGTCGCTGGCCGACCGCATCCACGGCATGGTAAGCATCGAGAACGCCCAGTCGCACGTGCTGGCGTATTCGGCCTCCAATGACGAAGCCGACGAGCTGCGCCGCCTGTCCATCCTGGGCCGGGCGGGGCCGCCCGAACATCTCGAATGGATCGGCCAGTGGGGCATTTTCGATGCGCTGCGGGCCGGCGATCAGGTGGTGCGCGTGGCCGAACGCCCCGAGTTGGGCCTGCGGCCGCGGCTGGCCGTCGGGATCTACCAGGCCGCGCCGGACGCGCGGCGACCGCCGACGTTCGCCGGCACCATCTGGGTGCAGCAGGGCACGCAACCGTTGGCCGATGACGCCGAGCAGATGCTGCGCGGCGCGGCGGTGCTCGCCGCGCGGATCATGGCGCGGTTGGCGGCCCGGCCGTCCACGCACGCGCGGCGGGTGCAGCAGCTGCTGGGCCTGATGGACGGCGAACCCGACCTGGGCGCAATCGCGCGCGAACTCGGCGTCGCCGCCGACGGCGACGCGGCGCTGATCGGCTGGGACACCGCCGACACCGCGGCCGACAGCGCGCCCCGCCAGGCGCGGTTGGCCGACGTGATGGCGTTGAGCGCCAGCGCCTTTCGGAGCGATGCCCAGGTGGCCTCGCGCGGTTCGCGGATCTATGTGCTGCTGCCCCAGACGCAGACCCGTTCGGTCACCTCGTGGGTGCGCGGCACCGTCGCGGCGATGCGCGCCGAGCTCGGGGTGCAGTTGCGGGCCGCCGTCGCCGCTCCCGTCACCGGCCTGGCCGGGATCGCCGCGGCGCGTGCCGAGCTGGACCGCGTGCTGGACAGCGCTGCGCGGCATCCGGTTTCGATGCCACAGGTGACGTCGCTGGCCGAGGCGCGCACCACGGTCCTGCTCGACGAGATCCTGGCCCTGGTCGGCCGCGAAGACCGGCTGATCGATCCGCGGATCGTCGAGCTGCGCGCCCGGGAACCGGTGCTGGCCGAGACCCTGCGGGTGTATCTGGACGACTTCGGCGACGTCGCGGCAACGGCGCGGTCGCTGCACGTGCATCCCAACACGGTTCGCTACCGCGTGCGGCGCATCGAGAAGTTGTTGTCGACGTCACTGGCCGATCCCGAGGTGCGGCTGCTGTTTTCGCTGGGCTTGCGACTGCCGGGTGGCCCCGGGGCAAGGCGGTAACCTAACGCGCATGCAGAACGCGTCCGTAGTCGCCCTGCTGCGTGAACGCGCCGGGTTGCAGCCCGACGACGTGGCGTTCCGCTACACCGACTACGAGCAGGATTGGGCGGGCGTCACCGAGGCGGTGACGTGGGCGCAGCTGTACCGGCGGACGCTGAACGTCGCGCACGCGGTCAGGCGGCATGGGGCCGGGGGCGACCGCGCCGTGATCCTCGCCCCCCAGGGGCTGGCCTACATCGTGGCGTTCCTGGGCGCGATGCAGGCCGGGTTGATCGCGGTGCCACTGTCGGTACCCACGGCCGGCTCACACGACGAACGGGTGAGCGCCGTCCTGGCCGACACCACACCCACCGTCGTCCTCACCACGTCCGCGGTCGCCGGAGCCGTCACCGACCACCTCCGGCAACCGGGCTCGGCCGCCGCGCCCGCCCTCGTCGAGGTCGACGCACTGGATTTGGACGATGCGAGCGCTCCGAGCATCCGGGTCAGCGGCGCCCCAGGCACGGCGTACCTGCAGTACACCTCCGGCTCCACTCGGCTGCCCGCCGGGGTGATGATCTCGCACCGCAACCTTCAGGAGAACTTCCGGCAGCTGATGGCCGACTATTTCGCCGAGGCCAACGGCGTCCCGCCGCGCGACACGACGGTGGTGTCGTGGCTGCCCTTCTATCACGACATGGGTTTCGTGCTCGGCGTCATCGCGCCGATCCTCGGCGGCTACCGCGGTGACCTGACGAGCCCGGTGGCCTTCCTGCAGCGCCCGGCGCGGTGGATCCACGCGATGGCCAACGGCCAACCGGTGATGTCGGCGGCGCCCAACTTCGCCTTCGAGCTGGCCGCCCGCAAGACGTCGGATGCCGACCTGGAAGGCGTCGACCTGGGCAACGTGCTGGGCATCATCAGCGGCGCCGAGCGCATCCATCCCGCCACCCTGGACCGATTCTGTAAACGGTTCGCCCCGTACAACTTCCGCGATCACATGATGCGTCCCTCCTACGGCCTGGCCGAAGCGACCGTCTACGTCGCCAGCCGCGCCCGGGGCGGCGCGCCCGAGGTCGTTCACTTCGAACCCGAGCAGCTCTCCTGCGGTGCCGCGCAACGGTGTTCGGCGCAAACCGGCTCACCGCTACTCAGCTACGGCATGCCGAGGTCGCCGGCCGTGCGGATCGTCGACCCGGACACCGGCAGGGAACGCCCGCCGGGGACGGTCGGCGAAATCTGGGTGCACGGCGAGAATGTGGCCGGCGGCTATTGGCGGAAGCCGGAGGAAACCGAGCGCACCTTCGGCGGCACCGTGACCGACCCGTCACCGGGCACGCCCGCGGGACCGTGGCTGCGCACCGGCGATCTCGGCTTCGTCTCCGAGGGCGAGATGTTCATCGTCGGCCGGATGAAGGATCTGCTGATCGTGTACGGGCGCAACCACTATCCCGAGGACATCGAGTCGACGGTCCAAGAGATCACCGGGGGGCGGGTCGCGGCGATCTCCGTCGCGGTGGACGAGTCCGAAAAGCTGGTGACCATCATCGAATGGAAGAAGCGCGGCGATTCCGCCGAGGACGCGTTGCGCCGGCTCGACGCCGTCAAAAACGACGTCACCGCGGCGATTTCGAGTTCGCACGGCCTCAACGTCGCCGATCTGGTGCTGGTGGCCCCGGGTTCCATCCCCACCACGACGAGCGGCAAGATCCGGCGGGCCGCCTGCGTCGAGCAGTACCGCCGCCAACAGTTCACCCGGTTGGACGCCTGACCGCGGCGTCGCAAGGCCCCGTCACGGCGCCGTGCCGATGGCATCCTCGGATGCGGCTCCGACAGGTTCGGCCGCCGAGGCGCCCTCCGTCGAAGCGGGCAGTTCTTCCTCGGGCACATCGGATTTCAGCAGCGGCCAGCCCTTGCGCAGAACATAGTCGAGCCAAGCCCCCGCCAACTGCGACGTGAGCACGGCCGCGACCACCAGGGTGGTGTAGAACTTCGAGCTGATGATGCCGGCGTCGAAAGCGACACTGGCGAGCACGATTCCGGGACCCCCTCGGGCATTGGTGGTGATGCCGAGGTTGACCAGCTCCAGGCCTCGGAACCCGGCGAAACGCCCGGCGAGCGCGACCGACAGCATCTTCACCACGCAGGTGCCGACGATGAAGATAGCGATCATCGGCAGGGAAACACCGCGGATGAGGTCCAGCTTCAGGCCGACGATCGCGAAGTAGACCGGGATGAAGAACGCGAAGGAGACCTTGCTGATCGCGTCGATCGACTCCTCGAAGATCGCGCGTTCGTTGTCCACCAGCGCGAAGCCCGCGAGGAAGGCGGCGAACACCAGGTTGACGTCGAGCGCCCCGGCGACCGCGCAGTACGCCAGGAGGATGGCGATGGCGTACCCGGTGGGCGAGTGCCGCGCCAGGACATTCCAGCGCGCCTTGTTGAACGCCTTGATCACCCGGGGAACCACCGTGAGGCCGAGCGCGAAATAGGCCACCGTGATCAGCAGGTGCAACCCCATCTGCCACGGGTGCAGGTGGGATTTGGCGGCGATCGAGGTCGCGATCGCCAGCGCCAACCACAACACGATGTCCTCGAGCACCGCCACCCCGAGAATGAGCCGCGCGAACCGCGTATCCAGGATGTTGAGGTCGGCGAAGATCTTCGACACCACCGGCACCGAGGTGACCGCGACGCCGACCGCGAGGATGATGATGAGGGACACGCGGTTACCGTGCGGTCCGGCCAGGCTCGGACGAATCAGCTCAGGCCCGAAGGCCAGCCCCAGCAGGAACGGAATGCCCGTTCCCACGATCACCAGCCAACCCACCGTCCTCCGTTCACCCTTGCCGAACAGTTGCTGGACCTCCGCCCCGGAGACGAACATCAGCAGCAGCAACCCGAGCCAGTAGACGAAGCTCAGGATGTGGGTGTTGTGCCTGGCCGTTCCGACGAGGTGCTCCACCAAAGGGAATCGGCCGAGCAGTGCCGGGCCGAGCACGATGCCCGCCAGGATTTCGCCGACGACTTTCGGCTGACCGAGCTTCAGGAACACATACCCCAGCAAATGGGCGAGCCCGACGAGCGCGAACAGGACGCAGATGACCGCCGTCAGTTGGGAATTCGACACTACCCACTCCTCATAGCATTAGGTGCATTCCGGCCGGCCGGGCCGCGGCCGGTGATCCAACGTTGATGAAACTGATAGGCGAGCGTCAGTGCTCCGGCCCCGATGGCCACGGAAATCGGGTATTTGAAACTGGGTGCGTTGATGACCAGGGGAAGAAGGCCCACCGCCAGGGCGGGCGGCATGCGAAGTCGAAGCAGGCGCAGCGCGAAGATGCCGAAACCCATTGCGCAGGATGCCGCGACCGCGCCGCTGCCGAACAGGCTGACGGCGCCCCACCCCGCGACAGCGTTCAGCAGGCACACTCCCGGAAGCGCCAGCGGCTTGCCCGCCCAAGGACACGTCGTGGGGTGGGCGAACATTTCGTAGGCGATGACGATGAGCGGGGGAAACAGGATGAGCCGCCAGCCGGACACCACGGCGCACAACGCCATCACCGTCAGAAACGCGAAGAACGGCAGAATCCAGGCGTTTCCGGCAGCCGGCGACTCGAGGACATCATCGACACTCGGGGTCCGGATGGGGGGATCCGGATGCGTGCGCCGCCAATGCCGCTGCCATGGCACCAGAATCGCCAACAGGACGACCAGGCTCAGCGCAATGGAAGCGGGATAGAGCCAGCTGGTGATCCCCAGGAAAACCGGCAGCACCCCGGCCGCGATCCCTGGTGCGACAGCCGATTTGAGCAGCGCAAGAAGAAGCAGGCACGAGGTGACCACCAGCAGTATCGCGGGAACTCCGAACGGCAGCGCCCGCGTGACCAGGATGCCGATGGCCGCCCCCGCCACGGGCGTGACAACGAGCCGCCCCGGCTGACTCGCCCACTTTCCCCACGGCCGGGCCAGCGCGTCGTAGGCGAGCGCCGCCAACCCGGGGAACAACAGGTAGTGCGAGCCGTTGAAGTGCGCCGCCACCGCGATGTAGAGGACGGCGACACCATTCATGGCCCCCAGGGGGATGCGGTCACGCAAGAGCAGACTTCGATCAGCCATAGCTTCGCCGGTGCCCGTATGGTGTCGCGGGGCCCGCGCAACCGCGAAGTCCCGCGACACCGTGACGTCGTTTCCGCTAACTCAGCCGGCCGGGAGAGTCTTGCCCTTTTCCAGCCAGTGCGCGCACTCCGGGCCGAGCTTCTCGAGGGCGACGCGGTCGAAGCGCTCGACCTGCTCCGGCCTCAGCTCATCGCGGTGGTCGCGCTTGAGCCCCTTGTGGAAGAAGGCCTTGGCGCTGGACATGTGCGATCCGCCGAACGGCGCCATCTTCTCCGCCCGCTCGCTCATATAGTCGAAGGAGCAATGCTCGACGATGACGTCCATTCGCAGCGACGCCGGGTCGATCGAGAAGAATTCCGCGAGCCGAGCGATCTGGCCCCGAAGGTCCCCCTTCAGCTCCCCGTAATGCAGTAGCAGCACGTTCGGCTCGTTCCGCAGCGCCCACCACGACTTCATGATGTCGAGCAGATCGCAGCACTGGTAGCCGTTGGTGTCCAGCCAGAGGTCGAAGAACTCCTGCATGTCCTCGGGAATGACCAAAGGCGTTGGGTCACCCGACCATTCGGCATGGATCTTGTTGATCGTCTCCATGGTCTTCGGATTGAAGTTGTAGAGATAGTTGTGGAAGCTGATGCCGAGGTCCTTGCCGTTGCGCCCGACGAAGACGTAACGGGCCTCGGGCGCGATCGGCAGGGCGTCGGCGGGCAGATGCGACTTCATCACCCGCCGCATTCCGGCCTCGCGTTGCTCCTTCAGCACCTTGAGCATGCCGGCATGGTCACCCCAACTGGAGTCGAGCCACGGCGAGGTGTCCGAGAGCCCACCCTCCGGCTCCTCGCCGTTGTGCAAGATCTGCTGGACAATTCTCTGCGTCCAGGTGGTTCCGGCCTTGAACGGGTCAGCGACGACGATGTCGCTCTCGACGAAGCCGCCCTGGGCCAAGAAGTCCTCCCAGACCCTGGAATCCGAGAGATAGTCCCGCAGGACTCTGGTCGGAGCGAGAAGTTGGTTTTCCACCGTGAATGTGCCTTCCGTCAGAACAATGTGCGAGAACGTGGTCTACACGCGCTGGACGGCGACACGACCTGAGGCGTCGGCTTGCGAAAAGAACACCCACTCCGAAACCTCGGACTCACGTCCGGGGGTTCGGCGGGCCGCGCTGCTATCCAGTTGGTCAAACGGGTCGTGAGCGGCCCCGGTGTGAGCAGGGCGCCCCGGCCTCGAGTCGTCTAGTCGCATCCCGGCCCGTAGCAAGCTGCGTGCCATCTGCGCCTATTTAAACTCGCGATGATTCAAATTATGGGGTGAGCAGCTGGCAGGTTCCTGTGCTGTGATTGGGCTCTTCCTGTCCGTTTGCCAGCAACCCAGGAGCTGCGCCGCGCATGCGAGCCTCTACCTGTTTACTTCGCGCGACGTGACGGTCAGCCGGCTCAGTCAGCAAACGACTCACATCGCCATGACAAAGCGCCGGCCGGCGACTGGGCTATCCCAGTCCCCGGCCGGCGTCGATTACGTCTGGTATTTTGCGCAGCCTGCGGCCGCGCCGTCAGGCTTGCGCCTCCTCGAGAAAGCGGCCCATCACTTCCGGCCCGGTGGAGTGCATGTCGATCGAAAGCTCCAGCAGCCTGTCCTTCGCCTTCTTGGGCAGCAACTCGATGGACTTCGTCGTGGCGGAGTCGTATTTGGCTCCCGGAAAGCGCTGCAGGACAAGATCCTTCTGCTCTTCGGTGGTGTGAATCTCCAGCCGCTTCATGCCGGCGAAGGCCTCCTCGGCCGCGTCGGCCATTCCGGCCTGTTGCAGCGCCTCGAGCCTCTCCTCGTTGATCCAGACGTTGACCTTGATCTCTTTCTCCATGGCGCTCATGACTCCTCCAAAGGGTTCAGCGTGAAGACCGGGCGTCGGGTCTTGAGGTATTCCTCGGTGACGAAGGGTGAGCCCTCTCCGTACTGGGCGGCGGACTCCATCACCACTTCGAAAACCTCGTGCCGCATCACCTTCTGCGTCGGCTTCACTTCGTCGGTCAGAATGCTCCTGATCAAGCTGCCGCTGAAGCTCTGCGACTTGGAGTCGTGGCCGCAGAGGGCGGAGTTGGTGACCTCCTGGCATTCCGGGCAGTACCAATTCTCCCTGAGGAATACCGGTTTGATGCCGAGCTCGGTCCGGTGCTGCTTCAGCAGGTTCTGGGCGTCGTAGGGATGGTAGAAGTCGCCCACGCCGGCGTGGTCGCGGCCGAACATGTGGTGGGTGCACCCGAGGTTTGTCCGCAGGATCGCGTGGAAGATCGCCTCCCGGGGACCCGCATACCGCATGTCCCACAGCGTGAAGGACACCATGTGGACGTTCTCGCGGAAATACCCGCTGGTCCTTAGAGCGTTCTGAGTCAAAAGGATTGCCTCGTCGATATAGTCGCCGACCCGCTTCTGGCCGATGATGGCGTTCACCAAGACACCGGTATTGAGATTGTCGACGGGCATGTCCTCGTTCGCGGCCAGCCAGGCCTGCTTCATCAACGCCTCGTGGCCGGTGTGCGGCACATTCCTGGTCTGATGGGCGACCACGTGCTTCCAGTCGCGCTCCGCCAACGCTTCCATGTGCTGTCTGGGAGTGAGCCAGAAGCTCTTGAACGGCTCGTTGAAGACCGGCTCGTTGATGAGCGTGATGTCCCCACCGATGAAGCGGTCCTGGTAGGCCAACGTCTTCTTCACGCCCGGATGCCGCGGATCCGAAGTGCCATAGGTCTTCTCGGCCATCCGCGCAAGGTCGCATTCGTATATCTCGGATATTTCGAAGATGGCCATCGGAGCGTCGAGGTATTCGAGGACGACACGGTCCCCCACCTTGATGTTCAGCTTCGCGATGTCGTCGGCCGACATATCGAAGACGATCGGTATGCTCCACAGCGTTCCGTCCGGAAGCTGCATGTTGTCCAGGGTGCCGTCGACCTGCTGCCGCCCCATGAACCCGGTGAGCGGGGTGAAAAAGCCGTAGGAGAGGCTGATCACCTCGTGCGCGGTGGCCTTGGATATGGGAACGCGCGGCAAGCCCTTGATCTGGCCCGCGGCATTATCGGTGGATATCCGTTCCACAATGGGATTTCCATTGTGCCCCTTATAACTCATGATGAACCTCGTCCTCTCGGCTGTGTATTCGACGGTTCGTTGCGTCGGCGCACCGGCTGACGCCGGACAGCGCGGCTTGTCAAACTTCGACCATCCCTTCCCGGGGTTTCTGGCCGCGATCAACCACGGGGATCACGCCCACCTGCTCGAGATGAAGAACAACTTCCTCGGCCAGCGCGTCGGCCGGCTTCTCGCCACCTTCGAGCCGCAATTCCGGTCGTGCCGGCGCCTCGTAGGGGTCGTCGAACCCGGTGAAACCCTTGATCTCGCCGGCCCGGGCCTTCTTGTAAAGCCCCTTTGGGTCGCGCTGTTCGCAGACCTCGATGGGGGTGTCGATGAAGATCTCCTGGAAATCTCCGTCGATCAGCGTGGCACGCACCGCGTCGCGGTCGCGGCGGTAGGGGCTGATGAAGGCCGTCAAGGCGATGACACCGGCCTCGCAGAACAGCTTGGACACCGCGCCGATGCGCCGGATGTTCTCTTCACGATCCTGGGCGGAGAAGCCCAGGCCGAACCGTTGGGCGAACTCGGCACCATGACGCGGTTCGAGGATCCCCGGCCCGGCGTTGAGCCCGTAGCGGACGTTGTCCCCGTCCAACAGGAAGCTCCGCACTCCGCGCTCGTAGAGCTTTTGCTCGACGAGGTTGGCGACCGTGCTCTTGCCGCTGCCGCTCAAGCCGGTGAACCAGATGACGCATCCCCGGTGGCCGTTGAGTTTCTCGCGTTCGCCGCGACTGATGTTGTGTTCGTGCCACGTGATGTTGTCAGACATTTCTAGCTCCTCATGAGATGTGAACAGACCGTGGACGTTTCATGCGGGCATGGCTTCACGTCTTGACTGTCTCCTCCGCCGCGGGTTCCCCCGACACGGCCGGGATCGACACGTGCTTGCTCCCGGGTCGCACGTAGCGGGCCCAGACCAGCACGGCCGCCGCGACGTAACACGCCAAGAAGATGCAGAACGCCGGGGTTTCGGTGCCTTCGGTGTCATAGGACTGCCGCAGCGCCAGGTCGATTCCCACGCCGCCGAGCGCGCCGAAGGCTCCAGCGAAACCGATCAGCGCCCCCGAGCGGACCCGGGCCCAGTGGTGACGTTCGCCGTTGCCGAGACCCAGCGCGCGACCGCGTTCCTCGAAGACCGATGGGATCAGCTTGTACACCGCCCCTTTGGCCGCTCCGCAGAAGACGAACAGCGCGATGAAGCCGACGATGTAGCCCGCCATCGTCAGCCCCGTCACGTCGGCGCCGCGGTCCTTGGCGGCGTCCGCTCGCATGCTGACCCCGACCAGCAGCGCGCCGGCAACGATCGCGGCAACGAACACGGTCAGCGTGACGCGGCCGCCGCCGAAGCGGTCGCTCACCTTGCCGCCGACTACTCGCGCCAGCGACCCGAGCAGCGGACCGACGAAAGCGATTTCGGCGGCGTGCAGCGCCGCCTGACCGTGGGTTTCGCCGGCCGCCGTGAAGTTGTGCGCCAGGACCTGGCCGAAGGCGAACGCGAACCCGAGGAATGACCCAGACGCGCACATGTAGCAGAACGAGATGGCCCACGAGTCGGGCACCGACACGATGAAGCGCAGGTTGCTCAGCGACAGTCCGGTGCGGTGCGCCACGACATTGTCCATGAACAGCGCGGCACCGAGACCGCCGATCGCCAGCAGCACCAGGTAGATCGCGCACACCCAGTACGGCGCCTCATGCCCGACGCTGGCCAACGCCACCAGCCCGACGGCCTGTTCCCGCAGCGGCTCAAGGGATTTACGCTCGGTCTGATCGGCGGGATGGCCAATCTCGGGTCGGCCAGCATTCAGGCCGTCGGGCTGGTGGCGTTGGCCAGCGTCGGGCATGAGGCGCCGTACTGGGTGTGCGCGATCTACCTGGTGCT
>NZ_LZJM01000230.1:0-24894 GCF_001667665.1 Mycobacterium sp. E342 | reverse complement strand
GGCGCCCCGCGCCAGCGCCATCTCGGGTTCCTCGGGCGTGGTCACCGACAGCGAGGTCGCCGCCTCGAGCGCCGGCTTGATGTAGGGGATGTCGACGTCCGAGCCCACGAGGAACAGCCCGTCCGGGCGCGCCCGCATCGCTTCGGCGCCGGAGACCATCGCGGCCAGTTTCGCCAGCGCCTCCTCGTCGCTGCCGGGCAGCGGATGCCGGCGCACGTCGGCGACCGAGCCGTCGGCGGTGTCGACGACGGCCAGCGTCGCGGTTCTGGGCTCCACGTACAGCAGCGCGGTGCGCGCGCAATTGGTCGCGCTGCCCGCCGCCTGAGCGAGCGCCGCGGCGGCCATGACCGACGACACCAGCATGACGTTGTCGATCTTGCGTTCCGCCAACGTGTTTCGCAGCGCGGCGGCCTCGGACGGATGGGTCCAGGCCACTCCGCTCGATTTCAGCTGATAGCCGCCCTGGGCCGCGCTCTCGCGGGTGCCGAGAATCGCGGCGACCACGCGATCCGCCGCGCCGGCCGCGGTCGTTTGATCGGCGAGGGGGAAGCCGTCCTGATCGACGGTCACCCCACCGGCGGCTTCGCCTTCCACCAGCACCATGCGGACCGTCTCAGGCGCCATAGACACGCCAAGTACGACGTCCACCGCTCCTCCAAGTCGTCCAAATCGATTGCCGTGCGCGGGAACCCGCGTGGGGCTTCGTCACTCTCAGAATCGGCCGGATGTGTTCGCAGCGATCCCGGCCGCGCCCCACCCCAACTCGCCACCCTAGCGCGCGAAGTTGAGTGCCTCCGGCAGCCGCGCGAGTGACTTTCGTCGATCGAGGGCTACTTGTGCCCGCCGCCACCGCCGCCGCCGTGGCCACCGCCGAAGCCGCCACCGCCGCCACCGCCCAGGCCGCCGCCGCTGTGGCCGCCGCCGAAGCCGCCGAGCCCGCCACCGCCGCCCGGGGCGCCGAATCCGCCGCCACCGCCGATGGGTCCGCCGCCATGGCCGCCGCCAAAGAGGCCACCGGGGCCGGACGGCACACCGCCACCGGAACCCGGAGACGGGAGGTGGCCGCCGCCGAGGCCGCCCGGACCCGAACCCGGCGGGGTCACATGCCCACCACCGAGACCACCCTCACCCGGCGGGGTCACATGCCCACCACCCAGACCGCCCTCACCCGGCGGGGTCACATGCCCACCACCCAGACCGCCGGGGCCCGCACCGGGCGGCGGTTCATGCCCGCCGGTGGAGCCACCCGTGCCCGCGCCGGGCGTCGGGACATGCCCGCCGGTGGAGCCGCCCGGGCCCGAGCCGGGCGGCGGGATCTGCCCGCCGGTGGAGCCGCCGGGGTGTTCGGGGATCGGCGACGAGCCCTGCCCCGGGGGCACCTGGTGCGGCGGCGACTGCGGCACCGTGCCGCCGACTTGCGGCGGCTCGGGGACGTGCACCGGGGGTTGGGGCAGCACCGGCTGCGGAGGCGACACGCGCGGCGGCGGCACCTGGATGACCGGCGGGCTGACGACCGGGTTGGGCACCGCGACGTGGACCGGCGGCAGTATCACCGGCGCGATCGGCGGGACCACGACGGGCACCGGCACCACCGGAGCGGGGGCCGGGGCCGCGGGGATCGGAGGCGCGGCGGGCAGGGGCGCTGGCAGCGGCGCGGCCACCGGCGGCCCCATCGGGATGGGCGCCGCCATCGGCACCGGCGGGTTGATCCGCTGCGCCGGGGCCGACGCCTCAACCGGTGCGGGCACCGGCGGCTCCTGCGTCGGAACGATGAGGTGCTGGCCGGGAGTGGGCTGCAAGGCGACGGTGCCGGTGGTGCGGATGCCGATCGCCAGCGCGATCTCGAGCGCCAGCACCGCGCTGATGCCGGCGACCGCCAACCCGCTGCCGATCAGCAGCGCCGGCCTGCGCCGCGGTTGGCTCTCCTCGGGCATGAAGAGCTTTTCGATCACGACGGTCGGCGAGTCGGAGTCCTCATCGGGCACCGCGCTGTAGGCGAACTCGTCGTCGCCCGCGTCCGGCCCGAAGGGCACGTACAGGTATTCGGGCAGCGAGTGCTGGTCGACGGCACCGGTACCCGGGTCCTGGGCGTAAGCCAGCGCGGCGGTCGACGAAGCGAACAGCGGAGCGTTGGCCGACGCCAGGGCGGCGCCGCGGGCCAGCGCCGTCTCCGGCTCCTCGGGCATGCTCACCGTGAGCGAGGTTGCCGTCTGCAGGGCCGGCTGCAGGGGGGCGATGTCGACGCCCGAGCCCACCACCAACACGCCGTCCGGCGACGCTTCCAGCTTCTCCAGCCCCGCGATCATGCCGCGGAGTTGCGCGGCGGCCTGGTCGTAGGACTCGGCGTAGAGCGGTTGCTTGTAGACGTCGGGGATGGAGCCGTCGGAGGTCTCGACCACCGCCAGCGTCGCGGTGTCGGGCTCGACGAACATCACCGCGGTTCGCTCGTAACCCATTGCACCGCCGACGTTTTGGGCCAACGCCGTCGCGGCGAGAAAGGCCGACACCAGCATGACGTTCGCGATCCGGTGGGCGGCCAGCGCGTCGCGCAACGCCGCCGCCTCGAGCTGGTCGGTCCACGTCACACCGATGGACGACACCTCCAGCCCGGCGTCGGCCGCGCCCTCGCGAGTGCCCAGGATGGCGGCGAGCACCTGGTCGGGCGCGCTCGCGGTGGCCGCCTCGTCGGCGGCCGCGACGTCGAACACGTCCTCTTCCACCGTGGCACCGTCGGCGTATTCGCCTTCGAGGACGACCATTTGGATCGATGCCGGTGCCATCGACACCCCGAGCACGATATCCAAGACAAACCCCTCCAAAGGTATTGCGAGATGAACCACGGCCAGGCGGAGGAAAAAACCATGGCTAACTAAGTATCGCGCAGAACCGGGGCGGGGGACCCCCACAGAACCTATGTAGACCTTATGAAGTTCTGATAGGAGCGCGACGGTGTCGGTCCCCGCTGGCCCTGGTACTTCGAACCTACTTGGGAACTGCCGTAAGGATGTTCGGCCGGACTGGTCAACCGCAGGATGCAGAGTTGGCCGATCTTCATGCCCGGCCACAGCGTGATCGGCAGGTTCGCGACGTTGGACAGCTCCAGGGTGATGTGGCCGCTGAAGCCGGGGTCGATGAACCCGGCGGTCGAGTGCGTCAGCAGCCCCAGCCGGCCCAGCGACGACTTGCCCTCCAGCCGCCCCGCGAGGTCCTCGGGCAGGGTGAACAGTTCGAGCGTGGAGCCCAGCACGAACTCCCCCGGGTGCAGGACGAACGGCTCGCCGTCGACGGGTTCGACCAGCGTCGTGAGTTCGTCCTGCTGCTTGGCCGGGTCGATGTGGGTGTAGCGGGTGTTGTTGAACACCCGGAACATGCAGTCCAGGCGGACGTCGATGCTGGACGGCTGCACCAAGGCGTCGTCGTAGGGGTCGATGCCCAACCGGCCGGCGGTGATTTCGGCCCTGAGGTCGCGATCGGAGAGCAGCACGCGACGAGCCTAACCGCTGCTCATCGCGGAGCGGTCAGTCGGCGAGGTACATCTCCCCACCCTTGGGATATCCGCCGCCGGTGGTCGTGACGTGGACGTGGTCGTAGTGGCCGAGCCGGCTCGGTTGCGCCCCGCCCGGCGTGTAGTAGACACCGCGCCAGATCGCGTCCTGGATTCCGAAGCGACGCGCGTTCCTCATCACGTAGGCGACGATCTCGTCGCCCAGGGCGATGCCGTCGGCGCTCTGCGGGTTCGGGATCATCACGTCGAGCGCCAGGCCGAGGGGATGCCACGGCAGCGGATCCGGCCGCACCCCGCCGATCTCGTGGATCTGGGGAAACTTGGCACTGATGCTGCGGGAGACCTGGATCGTCCGCACCTGTAGGCCCTGCTCCGGGGCGAGTCCGGCGGGCAGGAACCGCGACCTGGTGTGATACCTCGATGCGGCGACGGGTTCAGCCGCGCCTTCCCCGCGCGACACGTCCGACGCGAGCACAATGGCCACCGGTTTTGCCGCGAAGATTTCCGGGCAGCACGGCGCACCGTCGCCGATAACGGGTACGGGCTCGTGCCGGGGGACGAATGGGGAGGCATCTGCGGCCACCGCGAAGAACGCCGCCGCGGGCGCCAGCACCGCTGCCAGGACAAGCGGGGACTTCCGCCGCTTCTTGGCTAACCTGTGCCGACCCACCCCAGGCACATTACGACAAGATCACGAAAGAATAAACACCGGTTCGGGAATTGTCGGCGGTTGCCATTCCTTGCCGGCGCGCATTTGCACACCGGGCCGGACGGGCGCTGGGCCGTTGGTGTTCGGCCGCACCACGCGCCCAACAGATCCGCTCTTCGATGCTAGTCTTCGATGCCGACACCGCCGATGTAGTTCAATGGCAGAACATCAGCTTCCCAAGCTGAATACGCGGGTTCGATTCCCGTCATCGGCTCCACATCAAGCGCCCGTAGCCGAGGCCCGCCCCCACCGCCGTCGGCGCACCCAAAGCAGTGCTACGAAGCCAACATTGCGCGCAGCATCGACAACATCTCGGAACGAGAGCCTGCGCCGAGCCGGCGGCGGATCCGCGCCACATGGTGTTCGACGGTCTTGGCCGAGATGAAGAGCTGACGGCCGATGTCGCGGTACGGCAAGCCCAGGAGGAGCAGCTCGGCGACTTCGCGTTCCCGCGCCGATAACGGCGACGCCGACGGCGGCTGGCGGGTCGTTTTCGGAGCGCCAGACCCGCCCTCGTCATCGGGTGTCTCCTCCACCGCGGCGACCAGCTTGAGATCACGGGCGAGCTGCAACATGTCGCCCGATACACGGGCATCCGGCGTCTGCAGCGCGGCTTGACCGGCAAGGCGGGTCGCATCCCAGGTCAACCCGAACTGGGCCAGGGAGCGCGCAGCCGTGGCCACCTCGTCGGCGTCGACCTGGTCGGCGAGTACCCGCAGCCAGGTACGACCAGCGCCTGCCAGCGCTTGGGCGAAGACGCTCTGGGAGGCCGCCGCGGTGAGGGCCCGCCCGTGCGGGGCCACGGATTCCGGTGAACCGGTCAAGATTCCGGCGTGCACCCCCGCCCAATGCAGCGGCACCGACCATAAGACCGGGTTGCCCAGCGAGTCCAACAATCCGAATGCCAGATCCAGGGTGTGGCGCAGCCGGGCGACCTGGCGCATCCTGGCCGCGGCGACCCACAATTCACCCAACGGCAGCAGGGTGAACAAGTCGATGGAGTATTCGGCGAGCACCTCCATCGCCGCATACCAATGCTTGTGCAGCGCCCCGGTGTCGCCGCTGCGACGCGCGATCGCGGTGCGTAGCGTCGCCGCCCATAGCGCGTCGCGCCGATGCAGGTCGGCTGCCGCGCCCAAGGAGGCGGCGTCGGCGTCGGCGCCGGCCGAGGCGAGCTGGCCGTCGCACATCTTCGTCCAGCCGAGCAGCAGCCGGTGCCGACGCTCGAAGAGCCCGTCACCGCCGGTGCGCACCGCGCGACCGATGATGCTGCGCGCCCGCACCGGATCGCCGCCGTGCAGCGCGGCCAGCGTGACCAAGGCGGCCGGGCTATCGGGGATGACTTCGCCCATCGATCCGCCCACGGCGATTGCCTGGCCAAGCTTCGCCACCGCGACCGGGTACGGCTCTTTCATACTCATCAGCAGGCCTTCGGCGAGGCCGCGGGCGGCGCGCGCGGCCGCCGTCGGTGGCCCCGCTCCCGGGACCCGCAGCGCCGCGTGCGCCGCCGTGAGGTCTCCCGTCGCGGCCAGTGTGATCGCGCCGGCGGCGCTGACCACCGCGTCCGGGTAGGGGCCCAGCCAGCCGAACAAGTCGGCCGCCTGCCCCGCATGGCCGTCGTGCGCGGCGACGCTGGCGGCCACCCGCACCGCAACGGCACGTTCGGCAACATCGGCCGAACTCAGCAGATCATCGGCTAAGGCCGCCGCCCCCGCGCAGTCTCCGGTCAAGGCCAGCGCGTCGGCCAGCCGGCACGACAGCCCTTCGGCGCCGGCGCCGACCGCCGCCTGGTACAGCCGGGCGGCCCGGCCGGACTCGCGGGCCTCGGTTGCCGCGCGGCGCAGGAAGCTCGCCAGATCGGCGTCTCGCAGTCCGTGTTCGGCGAGACGCAGCGCGAGGTCCGATGACAACGTGGACATGGCGAGCTGGGAACGCAAGAGTGCGATCTCGACTTGGTGGTGATGGGCGTTGCCGACGAGCTGGGCAACGGCGTCGTGCACCAACCGGATGAAGCCCGAGCTGTGCGACGGCTCGATCAGCCCGCTGGCGCGCGCCCGGTCGACAAGCAGCAGCCCTTCGGTCGTCGAGATGTCCAGTGCAGCAGTAACATCGGCGGTGCCCAAACCGGGGCTCAACGACGCGATGAGCAGTGCGTCCAACGCTGGTTCGTCGAGGCGGCGCAGCCGGTCGATCAACGCAAACTTGGCCGCCTGCAACGGGTCCTGCGCGGTCCCGGCCACCGCCCGCACCAAAAATGGCAGCCCCGCGGTGCTGTCCACGAAGTGGTCAGCGACCGGTAGCGGACCCAACGATAGGCGCGGCGACTCCCGTTCGAGGGCCGCGGTCAGCGTCCGCAGCGTGGTGTGCTGCTCGCACGGTTCGGCGGCCACCACGACCGTCGCCGCGGGGTCAGCCATGCGCTCAACGAGGGCCAGCAGCTCGGCGTCGGTCAACATTTGCGCGTCATCAATGACCATCGCCGCGTCGGGTCGCTCCCCGTCGCGCGGGGGACGAGTCAGCACCGTCACCCCGGCACCGCGGAGGGCATCTCGGACGGCGGCGAGGACGGTGGTCTTTCCGGTGCCGATCCCGCCGCTGACCAGAACCTTGACCGGGGTGTGCGCGCCGTCCGCCAGCGCGTTGATGATGCGACGCGCGTCGGTCGGGACCTCGATGGAGGCCGCAATGTCTGGACTGGCCACGTTGGGGGCTACTCGGGCGTGGTGCGGGCGGGCGATCGGTGGTCGATGATCGCCCTCGCGTCCGTGGCCGTGTCGAGCAGCTTCTCGGGTGGGCGGCGGACCGGGCGCGCCGAGCCAAGGGCGTCCGGCCGCCGGGCAAGCGACCCGACCGCCAATCCGAGCGAGTTGCCCATGGTGCACGTCCCTGCGTCGATGTGGGTCACTGGCGTCGGCGGCCGCTGCCCACCTTAGCGCTCCCCCGCCGCGCCGGTCATCATAATCCCCGTAGGCGCCGCGATCCCCTAATGGGGGTTCCCCTAACGCGGCGCCCGGGCAGGGTGGGCGCACACCGATCACGGCGGTGCTGTTGGCAGATAGCATTCCGGGAAACGGCTGGGTTTGGGCTGAGGGTAGGCGTTGATGGTGACGGAGCGCACGCTGGAGGCGTGTCATGGCAAATGCATTGCTTGACTTTGTGATGTCACTCGTGCGCGACCCGCAAGCCGCCGCGCAATACGCGGCAGATCCCGCGCAAGCGATCGCCGAGGCTCACCTGACGGGTGTCACCAGCGCCGATGTGAATCATCTGATCCCGATGGTGTCGGATTCGCTGTCGATGTCCACTCCGGGCGATACCGGCGGCGCCACGGAGCACGGCAACGTGTGGGCGAGCGGTGCGGCCACGGCCGCGTTCGACGCGTTTCCGGCGCACGTGCCGATCCAAAATCCGACGGGCGCCGCGGGGCACGGCCCGACCAGCCACGTCATCGATCACCCGCCCGCTGTCGGCGGCGAAGCGCCCGGGGCCGGGACAGATCCGCATCCAGCGCCGGTCGAGCTGCATGATCCATCGGCGACGATCGCTGCGCCCGACGAAATGCCTGATCAGCCAGTCCACGACGGCGGATTCGGGATGGACGGCCAGGGGGTATGGGATCACTCCGTCGCCGACAGCCACACCGTCGAGAATGATCATCACGGATTCGGGTTCGACCCACACTTCGGGTGATTTCGATTCGTTATCGACTTGGTCGACGACCGCAATTGTCGGCCGTTATGGTCCTGAAGTGGGGAAATGCTGTCGATGGGGGGTTATCCGACCAAGCTCCACCTTGTCCCTAACCACCCCCCTAATCCCCTAACGGCATGGGCTGAGTGATCCCGCCAAGGGCGCAGACGACTGGGGGATTCGGCCCCGTTACCGGCCTCAAGACAAGCGCCTAGCTTGAGTGTCGGAACGTCGGCGTAGCACCGGCAACGGCTCAAACGAGTCACAATCGAAAGGCACTGACGTGAGCTCTCTGATCGACTACATCCTTGACCTGTTCCGCAGCGAAGACGCGGCCAGGGCTTTCGCTGCCTCTCCGCAGCAGGCGCTGAATGACGCCGGGTTTGCTGACGTGTCCCCCGCCCAGGTCTCCTCGGTGGCGGCCAGCGCGGTGCCGGGGCTCGACCTAGGTGGCGGCGACCCCATCGTTGGTCTGCAGCAAGCGGTGGCCAGTCAGTTCGGTCTCGCGGCGGCCTCAAACGTTTCTGCGGCGGCTGGTGGTGAGGCAGCCGCCGGGCTTGGCGCCGACGTCGGTGCCGGCTTGGGTGGCGGCGCGGAGTTGTCCGATGCGGTGGGGCTGGGTGCTCAGGTCGGCTACGGCGTCGGTGGGGGTTTAGGCGGTGAAGCCGGCGGTGGCTTCGGTGTCGGTGGCGGCTTTGGCGGCGAGGCCGGTGGTGGCTTTGGTGTCGGTGGTGACGCCGGATGGCAAGGCGGCGTTGGCGGCCAAGCCGGCGGAGGTTTCGGCGGCGGATTTGCCGGCCACGCCGGCGGCGAAGTCGGCGGAGGTTTCGGCGGCGGATTTGCCGGCCACGCCGGCGGCGAAGTCGGCGGAGGTTTCGGTCTCGGTGGTGACGCCGGCGCTGGCCTAGGGCTCGGTGGCGAAGCGGGGGCGGGCATCGGTGGTGGCTTTGGTGGCGAGGCCGGTGGTGGCTTCGGTGTCGGTGGCGACGCCGGATGGCAAGGCGGCGTTGGCGGCCAAGCCGGCGGAGGCTTTGGTGTCGGTGGTGACACCGGATGGCAAGGCGGCGTTGGCGGCCAAGCCGGCGGAGGCTTTTGTGTCGGTGGCGACGCCGGATGGCAAGGCGGCGTTGGCGGCCAAGCCGGCGGTGGCCTAGGGCTCGGTGGCGAAGCGGGCGCGGGCATCGGTGGTGGCTTCGGCGGCCAAGCCGGCGGCGAAGCCGGCGGAGGTTTCGGCGCCGGTGGTGACGCCGGATGGCAAGGCGGCATTGGCGGCCAAACCGGCGGCAGCTTTGGTGTCGGTGCTGGCGTTGGCGGCCACGCCGGCGGCGAAGCCGGCGGAGGCTTCGGTGTCGGTGGTGACGCCGGCGCTGGCCTAGGGCTCGGTGGCGAAGCGGGCGCGGGCATCGGTGGTGGCTTCGGCGGCCAAGCCGGCGGTGGCTTCGGTGTCGGTGGCGACGCCGGATGGCAAGGCGGCATTGGCGGCCAAGCCGGCGGAGGTTTCGGTGTCGGTGGTGACACCGGATGGCAAGGCGGCATTGGCGGCCAAACCGGCGGCGGCTTTGGTGTCGGTGCTGGCGTCGGCGGCCAAGCCGGCGGCGAAGCCGGTGGAGGTTTCGGCGGTAACGCTGACGCTGGCCTCGGTGGCGGATTCGGTGCCGGCGGCCAAGCCGGTGGCGGGTCTGGTGCCGGTGGTGGCGCCGGATGGCAAGGCGGAGGCGACGGCCAGATCGCTGGCGGTAGTCGCGGCGACGCAGGTGGGCGTGCCGGCGGCGGCTTTGGCGGCCAGGCTGGAGGTCGCGGTCAGGTCGGAGCTGCTGGTCAGGCGAGCGCCGAGGGTGAGGCTGGCGGCGGCTTCGGCGGCCGCGTTGGCGGCGGCTTCGGTGGTCAGGCCGGCGGCCAGGCGGGCGGCGGCTTCGGCGGCCAGGCGGGCGGCGGCTACGGCGGCCAGGCGGGCGGCGGCTTCGGCGGTCAGGCCAGCGGCCAGGCGGGCGGCGGAGCTCAACTCGGCGGCGCGTCGGGTGGCGTCAGCGTGGGCGGTCAGGCCGGCGCCGCCGGGGGGGCGACCCTCGGCACCAGCGGTGGCGCATTCGGTTCGGGTGGCGGCTCCGCTGTTGGCGGTGTCAGCGGCGCTACCGCCGTGGGCGGTGCCGCCGGCGCTCAAGCGGCAGCCAGCTCGTTAGGCAATGCCGGCCTGGGCGCCCAAGCCAGCGCCGCCGGGAACGCGGCGCTCGCTGCTGACGCCAGCGGTCACGCCAGCTTCCTGGGCAACGAAAGCGCAGCGCTCGGCGGCGGCACCCAGTTGACCGGCGCCCAAGGCGGAATCGCCGCGGGCGGCCAAGGCGGCGCGCACGGCAGCATCCTCAACAGCGAGGGCGCCGCGCTGGGTGGCCACGCCAGCGCTCAGCCGACGGCTCCCTCCGCCGAAACCGGCATGGCAACTCAGGTCGGTGCCAGTGGCGGCGCAGCGGTTGGCGCCGGCGCTAACGCGCAGGGCAGCATTCTCAGCCACGAGGGCGCTACGTTGGGCAGCGGTACGACGGCCGGCGGTAGTACCAGCCACGTCTCCGCGGGCCAAAGCGGCGTCATACACGACAGCGGCTCTGCCGCCACTGCCGGTGGCCACGCGGCGGCCGCGGGCGGCGGCTCCTCTGTCATTCAGAGTCCCAGCACGCCCGCGCACGCGGATCCGAGCGCGGCGGCCGCCGGCCAAAGCGCGGCCTCGGTGAACGCACACTCGGCCCTACAAGGCACGTCGGCGGTCGCCGACCCGTCCGGCCACACGGCGTTCGATGCGTCGGGCCAGTCGGCCGCCGACGCCTCGAGTCACTCGGTGTTCGACCACAACAGCTACGACCCGGCGGCATCGCACACGCCGGTCCAAAGCGACCCGATGACACACCACCCGGTGGACCCGCACACCGGGTTCTGATCGGAGGCATCGCCGCGAACCGGCGGGGACCTTACGGGGTTCCCGCCGGTCGGTGGGCATACGGTGTTTCGGAATTCAACGCAGAAAGTAGGGCGGCCCGGTGACTCAGCCCGATGACCCGCGCCGGGTCAACGTGATCGTCGAACTGATCGATCACACCAGCACGATCGCCGACCTCAACGGCCGCGGCGACCTGCGCCAGCGGCTCGCGTGGGCCCGCGAACGCATCACCGACCCCCACATCCGGGTGGTGATCGCCGGCCAGCTCAAGCAGGGCAAAAGCCAGTTGCTCAACTCGCTGCTCAACATGCCCGTCGCGCGCGTCGGTGACGACGAGGCCACGGTGCTGATCACGGTCGTCGCCTACGGCGACCCGCCGTCGGCGCGGATCGTCCTGGCAGGCCCCAGCGGCGAACCAGAAACCGCTGACGTCCCGGTCGCCGAGCTGCAGACCGACCTGCGCCAGGCTCCGCAGGCCGCCGGCCGCGAGGTGCTGCGGGTGGAGGTCGGCGCGCCCAGCCCGATGCTGCAAGGGGGGCTCACCTTCATCGACACCCCCGGCGTGGGCGGTCACGGTCAGCCACACCTGTCGGCGACGCTGGGATTGTTACCTGATGCCGACGCGATCCTGATGGTCAGCGACACCAGCCAGGAATTGACCGAGCCGGAAATGCGATTCGTGCAGCAGGCCCATCAAATCTGTCCGGTCGGGGTGCTGCTGGCCACCAAGACCGATCTGTATCCGCATTGGCGCGAGATCGTCAACGCCAACATCGGACACCTGCAGCGCGCCCGGGTACCGATGCCGGTGCTTCCGGTGTCGTCGCTGTTGCGCAGCCACGCCATCACGCTCAACGACAAGGAACTCAACGACGAGTCGAACTTCCCGGCGATCGTGAAGTTCCTCAGTGAGGATGTGCTGACACGCCGCAACGACCAGCTTCGAGACCAGGTGCTGGATGAAATCCGCTCGGCGGCAGAGCATTTGACGCTTGCGGTGCGCTCTGAGCTGGCCGCCCTCAGCGACGCCGACGTCGGTGGGCGGCTCACCGAAGACCTGGAGCAACGCAAACGCGAGGCCGAGGACGCGCTGCAGCAGACGGCGTTGTGGCAACAGCTGCTCAACGACGGAATCACCGACCTGACCGGCGACGTGGACCACGATTTGCGGGCACGCTTCCGGGCCATCACCGAGCACGCCGAGCGGGTGATCGACTCGTGCGACCCCACCCGGCACTGGGCCGAGATCGGGGTGGACGTGGAGAACGCCGTCGCCACCGCCGTCGGCGACAATTTCGTCTGGGCCTACCAGCGCGCGAAAACCCTCGCCCAGGAAGTGGCCCGCGTCTTCGTCGAGGCGGGGCTGGGTGCTGTCGCCATGCCCGAGCTCAGCGCGCAAGCCATGGGCGCGGACTTCGGGCAACTCAAATCCCTGGCCCGGCTGGAGTCCAAACCCATGGGCAAAGGCCACAAGGTTGTGACGGGCATGCGCGGCTCCTACGGCGGCATGGTGATGGTCGGCATGCTGTCCTCGGTCGCCGGGCTGGGCCTGTTCAACCCGCTGTCGGTGGGCGCCGGGTTGGTGATGGGCCGGATGGCCTACAAGGAAGACAAGGAGAACCGGCTGCTGCGGGCCCGCAACGAGGCCAAGACCAACCTGCGGCGTTTCGTCGACGATGTGTCCTTCGTGGTCGGCAAGGAGTCGCGCGACCGGCTCAAGGCGATCCAACGTCAGCTGCGGGACCATTACCGCGACATCGCCAACCAGGCCACCCGCTCGCTCAACGAATCGCTACAGGCGACCATCGCCGCCGCGCGGTTGGAGGAGACCGAGCGCGACACCCGAATCCGCGAGTTGGAGCGGCAGTTGAACATCCTGACCCAGGTCACCGACAACGTCGACAAGCTCGCGCCCGAGGTGACACGGGTGTGAGCACCAGCGAGCAGGTCCGCGCCATCCTGGGCGGAACCATTCGCGCCTACCAGGCGGAACCGGTCTACCGCGACCGGCCCGACGTCTTCCACGAATTGCACCGCATCGCCGCGCGACTCAACGAACCGATGCGCATCGCACTGGCTGGCACCCTCAAGGCCGGCAAGTCCACTCTGGTCAACGCGCTGGTCGGGGAAACCGTCGCGCCCACGGACGCCACCGAGGCCACCCGGATCGTCACCTGGTTTCGGCACGGCCCCACACCGAAGGTCACCGCCAACCATCGTGGGGGGCGTCGTTCTGATGTGCCGATCATGCGCGACGGCGGACTCGGCTTCGACCTGAGCAGGCTGAACCCCGACGACGTGGTTGACCTCGACGTTCAATGGCCCGCCGACGAGCTGATCGCCACCACGATCATCGACACGCCGGGGACCTCGTCGCTGGCGCGTGACGTCTCCGCGCGCACGCTGCGGCTGCTGGTGCCCGAGGACGGGATGCCTCGCGTGGACGCGGTGGTGTTCTTGCTGCGCACCCTCAATGCCGCTGACATCGCGCTGCTCAAACAGATCGGGGACCTCGTCGGCGGGGCGGCCGGAGCGCTGGGCATCATCGGCGTGGCGTCGCGGGCCGACGAGATCGGCGCCGGGCGGCTCGACGCCATGCTCTCGGCCGAAGGCGTGGCCAAGAGGTTCACCCGCGAGTTGAGCCAGACGGGCGTCTGCCAGGCGGTGGTGCCGGTGTCGGGGCTGCTGGCGCTGACCGCCCGCACGTTGCGCCAGTCGGAGTTCGTCGCGCTGCAAAAACTCGCCGGGGTCGATGCCGCCGAGCTGCACAAGGCCATGCTCAGCGCGGACCGCTTCGCCCGTCCCGACAGCCCGTTGCCGGTGGACACCGGGACGCGTGGCCGGCTGCTCGAGCGGTTCGGCATGTTCGGCATCCGGATCTCGATCGCCGTGCTCAAGGCCGGTGTCACCGACGCGGCGGGGCTCGCCGATGAGCTGCTGGAACGCAGCGGGCTGGTCGCGTTGCGCAGCGTCATCGATCAGCAATTCGCGCAGCGCTCCGACATGCTCAAGGCACACACCGCGCTGGTGTCGTTGCGTCGGTTCGTGGAGGCGAACCCGATCCCGGGCACGCCGCGCATCCTCGCCGACATCGACCCGTTGCTCGCCGACACCCACGCCTTCGAGGAGCTGCGCCTGCTCAGCCAACTGCATTCGCGCTCGACGGCGTTCCACGACGAAGAGCTCGCGTCGCTGCGGCGCATCATCGGCGGTTCGGGAACCGACGCGCCCAGCCGGCTGGGGCTGGCCCCCGAGGCGCACCATGACGCGCCGCGCGCCGCGTTCGCCGCGGCCCAACGTTGGCGCCGCCGCGCCGAGCACCCGCTCAACGACCCGTTCACCACCAGGGCGTGCCGCGCGGCGGTGCGCAGCGCCGAAGCGATGGTGGCGGCTTTCGCCGCGCGCGGTTGACGTGTGAATCGGATGACAGCGCCGGCCTGCTATAGGTTGGCTGCCGATACATTGTCGTGGCCGCGCATACGCACGCCGGCGGACACCTGAATTGGACGATATGTCAACGGAAGCAAGACGGGCGCTGGGGCTGTCGGCCGGGACCGCCAACCTGGGAGCCATAACGGCCGATCGGGCACTGACACGCACGTCGGTGCTGACGCTGTACCAACATCGGCCGCCCGAGGTTGGCGTTCCCTCCGAGAACCCCCACCTCGATGAGCCCGGCTTGGTGGTCACCGACTTCGTCGACCGGGTGGGAGACCCGGTCGCGATCGTGGCCGCCGACGGCTCCACGCATCGCGGCGAGGCGTTGCTCGCGGACGCGTTGCGTGCCCTCGCCTACGCTGCGACCGCCGGGCACCCGCTGCCGGAGGCGACGGCCGTGGCCTATCCCGCACACTGGCGCCCCGCCGCGGTGGATGCGTTGCGCACGGCGCTGAGCCGGGTGCCCGAATGGTCGGGCGGTTCGGAATCCCTCTCGCTGATCTCGGATGCCCTAGGGGCGCTGACCGCCCTGCAGACCAACCCTGGTCTGCCCATCCGCGGGGTCGTCGCGGTGTGCGACTTCGGCGCCAGTGGAACCAGCATCACCCTTGTCGATGCCACCAACGGCTACCAGCCCATTGGTGCCACGGTGCGCCACACCGATTTCTCCGGGGAACTGATCGATCAAGCCCTGTTGGCCCACATCGTGGCGGATTTGTCGTCCGCGGGTTCCATCGACGTTTCGGCCACGTCGGCGATCGGATCGCTGACCCGACTGCGGGCCGAATGCCGGGCGGCCAAGCAGCGGCTTTCGGCCAGTACGGCGACCACGCTGCCCGCCGACCTGCCCGGCTTCCGCGGGGATATCCGGCTCACCAGAACCGAACTCAACGAAGCGATCAATCAGCCGCTGGACCAGTTCGTCCATGTCCTACAAGACACACTGGCGCGCAACGGAATCCGCGCGACCGACCTGGTTGCCATCGCCTCCGTGGGCGGTGGAGCGGCGATCCCGGAGATCACCACGAGGCTCTCCGAGCACTTTCGCGTACCGGTCACCACGCCACCGCGGCCGCAGCTGGCAGCCGCCACCGGTGCGGCGCTGCGGGCAGCACGGGGGCCGGCCGACAACAGCGAAACGAAATTGGCCGCCGCGACACGCGTGGCGGCGCCACCGCCGCTTGCGGAACCGACCCTGCAGGACGTGGTGCCGGTGTCCGCTGCCATGCCCGCACTGGCATGGTCGGAGGCCGGCGACGAATCGGGGCTGTTGCCCCTGGCTGCCGACGAATCCCAGAGCCGGGCCGACGCCCCAGCGCCATCCGCCGCGCCGCCGTTTCGGTTCGGCGACGAGACCGGTTACGCCCGGCCCGAGCTGCGGTTCGAGCAACAACCGATCCCCGACGAGGCTCGCCCCGCCGACACCGCCTGGTATCGGCGGCCATTGGTGCTGGTTCTCGGTGCGGCCACGGCGGTGCTGGCCCTCAGCGCGGTGATCGCGCTGGCTTTGAGCCACGGCTCCACCAGTACACCGGTCACGTCGACACCCGGCGTCACCACCACCCCGCAACCGTCACCGCCGCCTTCGGCGGTGCAGACAAACCCGGCCCCGGCGCAGCAGGCCCCCGTTCAGACCGGTACGGCGGCGCCTCCGCCGCCGACGGCGAGCACTCAGCCGGCGCCGACCACCACCGAACCGGCAGCGCCGACCACCACCCAACCTGCGCCGACGACCACCGAACCGCCGCCGACGAGCGCCCCGTCAACAGCCACGACGTCGCCGCCGGCACCGCCACCACCGTCGTCTGCGGACAATCCGCCGACCTCGGTTCAGGTACCGCCGATTCCGCGCATACCACGGATCCCTGGGATCCCGACCATCCCGCCGATCCCGTAGCTCGGGTCCCGCCCTCGGCGACACGCAGACCGTCGCTGGCAGCGAAAGCGCTGGGCGACAACATGTCTGTGCAATGCGGCGGCCAGTAGGTAGCCGAAGTGTTCTGCCGCTTCACGGTCTAGGATTAGTCCCCCGACCTCCGCCGCAAGACTCGAGGACATATGGCCCTGCTGTTGCTCATCCTCAAGGTCGCGGTGATCGCCTTCATCGTCGGCGGCGTTGTCGCGTTGATCGTCCGCGGCGTGCGGCGCTCACGGGCGAACAGGCTGACTCCGCACTGGCGGGGGCGTGGCATGCAGCCCGGTTACGAGGCATCCGTTTATGGCGCCATGCCGAGCACACCGCTTCCCGAGTGGGCGTACTGGGACGACGAGGACGACGAAGACCACGACAACGGCCGCGGGCCACACACCTGAAGCCCGGCGCCACCCGTCCTCGAGGCCACTTCGGCGAAGCCGCCATCCCGTGCGGCTGAAGCCCCAGCGCAGGGCCCCATTTCTCGAACTAAACCCCCCGTGGCCGAAACGTGACCGATGCTTGATCAAATGCTAACGCGCCCTTGCGCTTCCGCTGGTCAGCGGGGATTTACGATCCTCCTATTACAACGATGTCAGTTAAGAGGAATCGGAGCCATGCGGGCGGACGTTCGGTGTGTTCTTGCGGTGGTCGGAATCGCCGTGGGTGTGGTTGCGGGGCCTGCTGGCACCAGCGCGGCGGCGGCGAATCAGCCGCATGACTTCGCGATCGCGTCGGTCCTGCCGGCGCGGGGCGCGACGGTGGGCGTGGCGCACCCCGTCGTGGTGACGTTCGACGCGCCGGTCGCCAACCGGCATGCCGCCGAGCGCGCCATCGCGGTCACCTCCACGCCCGCGATGACGGGCAAGTTCGAATGGCTCGACAACAAAGTCGTGCAGTGGGTCCCCGCCCACTACTGGCCGGCGCACAGCACGGTGGCGCTCTCCGTGGAGGGACGGTCCACGGAATTCAAGACCGGACCCAAGGTCATCGGCGTCGCCAACATCACCGACCACACCTTCACAGTGAGCGTCGACGGAGTCGACGCGACCCCGCCGCCCACTCCCCATCACCGCCCCCACTTCGGCGAAGAAGGCGTGCTGCCCGCATCGATGGGTAGGCCGGAGTATCCGACACCGGTCGGCAATTACACCGTGTTGTCGAAAGAGCGGTCGGTGCTTATGGATTCGAGCAGCGTCGGCATTCCTGTCGACGATCCCAACGGTTATCTGCTCAACGTCGACTACGCCGTCCGGATCACCAATCGCGGCCTGTTTGTGCACTCCGCTCCGTGGGCCGTCCAGTCACTGGGGCTGGAGAACGTCAGCCACGGCTGCATCAGCCTCAGCCCCGAAGACGCCGAGTGGTACTACAACACGGTCAATGTCGGCGACCCGGTGATCGTCAAGCAAGACCTCTGGGAGCGGCCTCCGTCCTGAGGAGGCCCGGTCAGATCTGCGCATTCCAATCACGCTGAACGCGAGGGCTTTTCGCCTAGGCTAGCCTCGAATTGAGGCCGTATCCAAGCCACATAAGAAAGGACCCGCCGGTGGCCGCCAGCGGGTCCTTTCGGTTGGGAGGGATGGGCTTAGTGCGCGCCTGGGCCGGGCGCGACCGGCTGACCGGGCTGAGGTCCGCCCGTGGGCGCCGCACCCGTCGGCGCGTCCTTGACGCCGGACATATCGATGAGCGGGGCACCGGCGATCCCGTCGAGGGGCGCGCCGGCGGCCAGCGGCCCGCCGAGGGCAACCAGCGGAGCACCGGCGGGCACCACCGGGGCGATGGGCAGCGGAGCACCTAGCGGCAACGGCAGCGGGGCGCCCAGGGGCAACGGCACGGGAGCACCCACCGGCAAGGGCCCGGGAACCGCCAATGGGACACCGGCCATGTCGGTGAGCGGCGCGCTGGCGGCGCAGACCTCCGCGGTCGGCGCTCCGCCCGCGGCCGCCGCCCCGCCGGCGGCACCGGCGGCTCCCGGTCCGGCCAGCGGCGCGCCCGCCTCGCCGGCCTGCCCCTGTATGCAGGCGTAGCCGCCCGTCTTCAGGGGAGCGGCTGCTGCATCCGGACTCAACGCAAGTGCGGCTCCGCACAACCCAAGGGTGGCAACTACTTTCATGTTGAACCGATCGACGATCGCCATCAGCGTCGACTCTCCTTTATTCGCGCTCACATAACCATCTGGTGCAGCAGAACCGCGTAGCCGTCTTTCGGCGACCGAGCCAATTGTCGTCAGCCGCCACGAAACGCCGGACGCGCCGCACCGCGCCGTTTCCAAATGGTGACGTCACAAGGGCGTCACGAAGTCGGTTGCGGCCCTGCAGGTCTGCCGACGCCGACGGCGGCCGCCCGGGCGATTTTGCGCAGCTCATTCACAGGAAACTTTCGGGGAATCGATATGTCTTGGAGGTTCCATGGAGGTGAACAACAGACAACTAGATGGTGAACGAACGGGAGAAGGAGCCATGACAGCACACCGGCTCTGCGGCCGACTCAGGACCACCGCACTGGTCGGAGGCCCACTCTTCGTGGCCGGGGTGATGTGGGCCGGCCCGGCGCAGGCTGACGCCACCAGCTTCGTCAATGACCTGCACAAAGTGGGGATCCATGCGGTCACCGGCGGCGACGAAGCGCTGGTGCAGATGGGCTTGAACCTCTGCCAGCAACTGTCGTGGGGCGCTTCGCCCTCGCAGCTCGAGGGCCTCGCGGTGCAACGCTCGGACAGCAGGCAGGGCGCACGCGGCCTCACGCCCCAGCAGGCCGACGACGTCGTCGGCTTCGCCGTGCGCGATCTCTGCCCGGACGCATAACGGTCGGTCTTTGCCGACTATTCATCGTCGGGATTTCTCTTCCGCAACGTGCTCCACGGCACTTTCGTGTAAAAGTGCATCATCGGTGATCGGGCACGGGACGAAGGAGAGAATCGAATGGCAGCACAGCGGCCCTATGGCCGGTTCATGGGCGCGGCCCTCATAGGTGGCCCATTGCTGGCCGCGGGGATCGGCTGGGCCAGCCCGGCCAGGGCCGACCAGACTGCCTTTCTCAATGACCTGCACAACGCCGGCATCCACGCCGTCAACGGCGGCGACGAGGCGCTGCTGCAGATGGGCGCGGACCTGTGCCAGCAGCTTTCCTGGGGCGCCTCCCCGCAACAGCTGGAGGGCCTGGCGATCCAGCGCTCGGATGCCGACCAGGGCACCGGCGGGATCAACGGCCGGCAGGCCGCGGACGTCGTCATCTTCGCCATGCGGGATCTGTGCCCGAACGCCTAACGGCGAGGGACCCTAGTCGCAGGGGCGAAACACCGGCAGGACCCGGTACTTGGCGGTGAAGCTTGCCTTCTCGTATTCGTCACCGACCTCGCCGTCACACGCGATCACCGTCGGGCCGTCGACCGCGGCGAAGCTGAACTCCGGCACCTGCAGCTCGTGGTAGAGCGGGCTGCGCTCCAGCCGCCCGAGCGCGAGCGCGGCCAGGATCCTGGTGCGCGCCCACGGCCGGCCCGCCTCGAGCATGCGGACGTCGATCAGCCCGTCGTCCATGCGGGTCCGCCGCGCCGGGGCGAACCCGGTCGGCAGGTACAGCGAGTTCCCTAGGAAGAACAGCGACGTCAGCAGCGTCTTGTTGTCGTAGGAGATCCGCACGGGCTGGTCGTGGCGCAGCGTGTGCAGCATCGCGTACAGGCCGGCCAGCGGCTTGCCGATGCGTTTCTCGAGTTTTTCGCGCTGCTGCACGAAGGTCGGGTAGGCGCCGATGCTGGCGGTGTTGAGGACCATCTGACTTTCGTTGAGGCACACCAGGTCTACGCATGCGACGCTGCCGCGGCGGATCGCGTCGACGGTCTTGGCCACGGTGTCGCAGCCGATGTCCTTCGCGAAGTGGTTGAACGTGCCGGCGGGAAACACGGCCAGCGGCAGCCCGGTCTCGATGGCCACCCCCGCCGCGGCCGCCACGGTGCCGTCGCCGCCGCCCACCGCGAGCACCTCGGCGCGCGCGGCGGCGTCGCGCAAGACGTCCTCGGGATCGTCGTCGGGGCCCAGCTCCCGGATGTCCACCTTCGGCAGCGCTTCGCGCACCTCGTCGACGACGCGGGCCCCGGTGCCGCTGCCCGACTCGGGGTTGATCACCAGCACCACCCCGGCGCCGTCGGGCCGTTCGGGCGTCGCGACGCGAAGGGGCTCAGTCGTGGGCAGCGCGGTTGCGACGATCGGCGGGACGAGCCGACCGCCCAGGACCGCCAGGCCGGCCCCGATGCCGAACCCGGCGACGACGTCGCCCGGGTAGTGCGCGCCGGTCGCCACCCGCGACAGGCCGACCAGCCCGGCCAGCAGCGCCAGCCCGAAACCCAGCATCGGGTTCTCCAAACCCACCCCGACCGCGAACGCGGCCGCGCTGGCGGAGTGCCCCGACGGGAAGGAGTTCGACGTGGGGCGGCGGCGAACCTGCCTGACCAACGGCACCAATTCGTAGCCCGGGCGCGGGCGGCGGCGGATGCGTTTGGCGACCTGGTTGGTGACCAGGCTGGTGGCCGCGAGCGTCACGACGCCACGCGTCGCGCCGCGCTGGGCGCTCTGCTTCCCCGAGGCCATCAGCGCGGCGGCGATGGCCAACCACAGCTTGGAGTTGTCGGCCGCCCGGGTCAGCGTCGGCATCACCATGTCCAGCAGCGGGGTGTCGGTCTCGGCGATCGCTTCGAAGACCTCGCGGTCCAGGGTGCCCAGCCCCTGGGTGATCTGCTTGATGCCGCGCGCGCGTCGCCAGGGCCGCCTATTCATTCGCTACACCCTAAATTGGTTGGCGGACATGGACGCAGCGGGTTACTTCGAGGCATGGCGGGCCAACGCCGCACGGCGCGGCGTTGGCCCGGACGTCGTCGCGGAGGTCGCCCGGCGGCACGCCATCACCCCGGCGAGCTTCCGGGTTCTCGGGAGCATGGCTGAGATCACCGACCCGGACGGCAAATCCTTCTTCCTCCTGCCGCGGGGCACCAGCGGCGGCGACGCCCGCGCGGCGGTGGTATGCACCTACATCCTGAACGCGGGCACCGGCTACGGCGGCACGGGGACGCGGCGCACCGATTTCCCCCCGACGCCCTACAGCGCCGCCGAAGTCACGCGAATCATGCTGCGGCAGAAGGCAAACCGCTGGAGCTACGCCCGCGACGTGAGGTTCGTCGACCGCAACGGCGGGCGCCTGGTCGCAACGCCCAACGGCATCCTCATGGGCCTGGGCGGCAACTGGATCCAGCGGCAATTCTGCCGCCGCGGCGGCACCACCTGGGGTGACATCTTCATGGTCAACCTCGGCGGCCTCACCGACCCCGCGGTGTGGCTGCGCCGGATCGTCGAGTCCGGGCATGCCTGGTACCCCGGCGCCGACGGGAGGCCGGCGGAGAGCCCCCTTGACCTGGACCGGTTGCTGCACCACGAAGAGCGTCACTGCCGGCAGTGGGCTGCCAAGGGTTACGCGGGCATGCTCGCCGGTTACGGTCGCGAGCTGGTCCGTGAGTACGCCTTCGGCGCGATCAACCGGCTCGAGGAGGACGCCGGCCTTGCCGACGGCGGCTACAGGGCGTGAATGCCGTGGTAGAGCAGCATCGCACCGATCACCACCAGGACGGCCGCGAGCAGGGCGGCGTTGTTCCGGTCCATCCAGTCTTTGAGCCGCGCCAGGGTGTCGTCGAGGCGGCTACCGGCCGCCGCGTAGGCCAGGATCGGGATCGCGACGCTGGATGCCGCGATGGCGACGAAGAACGCGGCGGCCACCCAGTCGCCGACCAGGCCGAGCCCGGCGGTGCCGATGCCCAGTCCGGCGGGGACGCAGATGAGCAGCACGTCCGGCCGCACCACGGCCAGCACCGCCCCCATGATCCCCGCGCGGGCCGGGGTGATGGTGGCGAACGAACGCATCCAGGCCGGCGACTCGGCGTGGCCGCGCCGGTTCAGCCATTTGTAGATGCCGTACACGATCAACGCCGAACCCAGGACGACGCGCAGCCACGACGACCACCGCGGCGGCGACTTGTCCAGGCCGCCGAGCAGGTGGGAGGTCGCGACGGAGAGCGCCGTCAGGGCGGCCAGGCTCAGCGCCCAGCCGCCTAGAAACGCCAGGCCGCTCGGCCGTGGGCGCGGCGCCTGCAGCACCAGCACCGCCGGGATGACCGTGAGCGGGGAAAGCGAGACGACCAGCCCGAGCGGAACCAGCCCGGTCAGCACGGTGCCCCAGCTTCCTGCCATGGGCTGCAATCTACAGGGCGCGAATCCCGTTGTGGAGCACGAACAAACCGATCAGAACCAGGATGATCGCGAGCAGCGCCGCGTGATGATCCTCCATCCAGACCTTGAGCCGTTCCAGCGCGTCGTCGAGGCGGTCCCCGGCCCAGACGTAACCCAGGATCGGGACCGCGACGGTCGACGCGGCGACGACGAGATAGAACAGGCCGGCCAGCAACTGGCCGGCGACACCCAGGGTGCTGTTACCGATCGCCAGTCCGGCCGCGACGCAGACCAGGAGCACCTCGGGCCGCAGCGCCACCAGCACGGCGGCGGTCACCCCCGCGCGCGTGGGCGACAGCGTGGAGAACGACCGCATCCAGCGCGGCATGCTGCCCTGACGGTGCCGGGTCAGCCAGTGGTAGGCGCCCAGCGCGATCAGCGCCGACCCCAGCGCCACGCGCAGCCAGGACGCCCACGTCGGTGGCGCCTTGTGCAGGCCTTCGAGCAGTCCCGAGCCCCCGACGAACACCGCGGTCAGGGCGGCCAGGCCCAGCACCCACCCGGCGAGGAACGCCAGGCCGGTGGGCCGTGGACGGGGTGCGTGCAGGACCAGCACGGCCGGGATGATCGTGATGGGCGAGAGCGCGATGACCGCCGCCAGCGCGACGAGCTTGGTCAGCACCGAACCCCAACTTGTGTCCACGGGCAGCAATCATCCCATCTCATAACCGGTTTCGGCGCAGCGTCCAGGCGGGCACCCAGTGGGTCACGGTCTTGCGCTCGGAGCCGTAGGCCACCGGGTAGGTCACCAGCCCCCACCAATCGCCCTGTTCGCACAGGCCCCAACAACTGAGCAGACCCTCGACCACCTTGTGCAGTTGCAGACCGTTGGGCTGATAGCGGCCGGAGCGGTGCGGCTCGCGCGGGAACAGCACCGTCAGGTCCACCAGCACGGTGATCGGCGGGCGCACCACCCGAAACGGGCTGCGGACCGGTTGGCCGTTGTACCCGATGGACGCGAACTGCCCCATTGATCGATCATACGTTCGAATAGATGTCCGGTTCGGCGAGTTCTTCGTTTTCGAGCCGCGGCCCGGGCCCGTCGATATAGTCGGCTCAGCTACCAAGGGGAGGTCCACATGAAGTTGGCTTGCGCCGCCGGCCTATTGGCGCTGGCCGGGCTGCTCACCACCGGGGTGGGCGTCGCCGGTGCCGACGAGATCGAGGTCGAGGGCAACTACTCGAGCCAGGCCGGCTGTGAAGCGGACGCCCCGCACGTCGAGCTCATGCACAACGACAACCTGTACACCCATTGGGACTGCCGCCTGGGCTCCGACGGGTTCTGGCACGTCTGGCTGCTCAACTGAGCTTCGGCCAGCGGCGGGGCCGTCCTCCGCTTCTGGCACCATAGCGGCGTGCGGAACCCGCTTCGCCGTCCGCCGGCCGCGCTGGACCCGCTGCTCGTCGGGGTGCTCGCCGTCGCGGTGAGCCTGGGTGGCGCGTCGCGCCCGTCGTTCTGGTACGACGAGGCCGCCACCATCTCGGCGGCCTACAGCCGTTCCCTCGCCCAGTTGTGGCGGATGCTCGGCAATGTCGACGCCGTGCACGGCGCGTACTACCTGCTCATGCACGCCTGGTTTCAGGTTTTCCCGCCCACCGAGTTCTGGTCGCGCGCGCCGAGCGGGCTGGCCGTCGGCGGCGCCGCCGCCGGAATCGTGGTGTTGGGCAAGCAGTTTTCGTCGCGCACGGTCGCGCTGGCGGCCGGGGTTTTCTGCGCCATCCTGCCCCGGACGACCTGGGCAGGCATCGAGGCCCGCCCGTATGCGCTGTCGATGATGGCCGCCGTGTGGCTGACGGTGCTGCTGGTTCGCGCCGCGCGCCGCGACACCGGCTGGCTGTGGGCGGCCTACGGCGCTGCCCTCGCCGCGTCGATCGCGCTCGAGGTGTACCTCGCGTTGCTGGTGGCCGCCCACCTGGTCCTCGTCATCGTGTCCCGTTGCGCGCGAACGGTTTTGTTGCGGTTCGCGGCCGCGGCGGCCGTCGCGGTCGGCGCCATGACGCCGTTCCTGCTGACGGTTGCCGGGCAGGCGCACCAGATCAGCTGGATCGCGCCGATCGGTCGCCGGACCCTCGAAGACGTGGTGGTGCAACAGTATTTCGAGCGCAGCCCGCCGTTCGCCGTGCTGTCGGCGGTGGTGATCGCGGCGGCTATCGCGTTGTGGCTCAGCGGGTCCGCCACGGCCGGACCGTCACCGCCGCGGCGCAGACCCCCAGGATCAGCGCCATTCCCGGCGCCGTGAACGTCATATAGCGCGGGGTGTAGATGGGATGCACCAACGCCGAGTAGGCCAGGATGACCGCGGTCGGTAGGGCCAGCCACGCGGTCGCCAGAGCCAGCGCTTGCTCGTCGGCCCGCGCGAGGGTGGCGGACCCGCTGAGCCACAACGCGATAGCCGCCGCGATCACCACCGCCGACAGCACGGCGAACGGCGGGCTGCG
>NZ_LZJM01000229.1:0-597 GCF_001667665.1 Mycobacterium sp. E342 | reverse complement strand
GAAGATACCGGGCTAGAGCTTTTCACGACTCCTGCCTGGCCCGGGGCCGCACGATGTTCTCGGCGTTACGGCTTCGGGGCCGGTGCGCGATGCGGGCTATCCGGAGTGCTCAGCGGTTGGCCGCCCGAAAAACCGCTGACTACTCCAGGGCTATCGGGCGTGCCCATCGGTTGGGCGCCAGACAGGGTGTTGACGGCTTCGGGACTAGCGGGCGTGGCCATCGCTTGGCCGCCCGAGGGCGAGCTGACAGCTGCGGGACTATCGGGTGTGGCCAGCGGTTCTCCGCCCCAGCCGGGGTCGCAACGCGCGATCTGCGGACATGGAAGAGACGGATCGGAGCGCGCCACCGTGTCGCCCAGGCCGCCGGATACCGCGGTGAGCGCTCCGGCGATCGCTGCTCCTGCGGCCAAACGTGTCAATTTCGACATGAGTGAGATTCCAATCGAGCTGAACCGATAAGGGGTGAGGTCCTAAAAGTCAACGAGGTACGGTTGTTAAAACCTCAGCAGTCCTGTCATGGTACTCCTCCCGGATCCTGCACAAAGTATTCCGATTCTCCCGGGTCTATCGGGGTATCTTCGCCGAGATTTTGTCCAG
>NZ_LZJM01000228.1:0-707 GCF_001667665.1 Mycobacterium sp. E342 | reverse complement strand
CGCCGCCTGCACAAAGTATTCCGATTCTCCCGGGTCTATCGGGGTATCTTCTCCGACATCTTGTCCAGAATTGTCGCGGTGGCCGGAGCGCCATTGCCGTATTGGCACACCTGCGCAGTGATGATCACATTGTTCTTCGCGCGCGCCACGTTGGGGCAGATCCAACCGGTGATCTGCCCGTCCTCTAGTTCCGTTCCCGTCCACCGCACTCCCGTATCGGTCGCGTCGGTCTTCTGGAATCTCCATCGATATTTGCCGCTCAGGTGGATGACGGCATTGCTGCAGGCGTCGAGACGCTTGGCAAAAGCGTTGCCAAGCAACACCGTCGCTGCTTTGGAATCGACGACCGTCGCAACGGCTTGACGGACCGCATGCTCGTACGTGTCCTTGTCCTCTTTGTAGAGATTGCTCCGCCACGCGGTGTAAGCCACCCCCACCGAGTACGTGTCTGGCGCGATCAGCGGTTCGCACTCGGGGTCACCCTCGTCGGCGAAGGCGGCCACGGGCGGGGAGGTCGCGCCGGGCGGAGGTTTGGACGCCCAGTTGAGTTTCGCACCGACAATCTCGCTAATCAGGTCCGGCGCCAAGATCAGCGAGTCGATGGCGTCGGGGGTAAGGGTGGGGGCCACTGTGGTCGTCACCTTGGGCGGCGCTTGCGTTGTGCTGTGGCCGCCACCCTGCCCGACGCCACACCCAACCGCTAACGC
>NZ_LZJM01000227.1:0-15972 GCF_001667665.1 Mycobacterium sp. E342 | reverse complement strand
CGGGGTTTAGTAGTGCGCGCCGAGCTCGAGGTCCATTTTCCACTCGATCAGCCCGTAGCCGCCGTCCTCCCAGCCTACCACCACCCCGAAAAACTCCTACGGCACGACGACGATGACGACGCGGCCTAGCGACAGCGCCGCCTCTGCGCGTGGTCGAATGGTCCGTGCTATTCCGTCAGCTGGAGTATTTCGTAGCGCTCGCTCAGGAGCGCCACTTCGCGCGCGCGGCGAGCGCTTGCTACGTCTCGCAGCCCGCGCTGTCGGAGGCCATCCGCAAGCTCGAACAGGAGCTCAACGTCCCGCTGGTGCGGCGTGGACAGAAGTTCGAAGGCCTCACTCCCGAGGGCGAGCGGCTGGTGCCCTGGGCCAGACGCATCCTGGCCGACCGCGACGCCCTGCGACAGGAGGTTACGGCGCTGCAGACCGGCCTGACCGGCGAACTGCGGCTCGGGGTGGTGCCCGCTGCCTCGACTACCGTTGCGCTGCTTACCGATCCGTTCTGCGCGGCGCATCCGTTCGTTCGGGTCCAACTCGAGGTCAACCTCCGTTCGGCAGGAATCATCGAACGGGTCCGCCGGTTCGAACTGGACGCGGGCATTCTCTATCCGGACCAACAGGATACCGCCGACATGCTGGTCACCCCGTTGTACCACGAGCAGCCGGTGCTGCTCGCGAGCGCGGAGTTGCTCGACGGAAAGCCCGAGAACATGACTTGGTCGGACGCATTGGAACTGCCGCTGTGTCTGCTGACGCAGGGCATGCGCGGCCGTCGCGTCATCGATGACGCGTTGGCCACCCAAGGCCTCGAGGTGACCCCGCAGCTGGAGACCGACTCTGTGGTGGCGCTGCTTGCGCACGTCCGCACCGGCCGATGGGCCAGCATCATTCCGCAGCCCTGGATCCACACCCTGGGCGCCCCCGCGGGGGTCAACGTGGTGCGGCTGGAACGCCCGTCCGTCACGGCGTTGATCGCGCTGGTGACAAACCGGACCGAGCCGGGCTCGTTGTTGGCCCGGGCGCTGAGGCATACGGCGTTCGAGGCTCGCATCGCCGACACGCTCGACGGGCCCTGAGCTCGCCTGATCGGCACCGCCTATCGGCTGGTCGGAATCCGGTCTTGGACGATCCCACCCCCGCCCGCCAAGACTGGAAGTCGTTGCCCATCAAGGAGGATTCTCGTGGCCAAGTGTGTGATGGTGCTCTACCCCGACCCCGTGAACGGCTATCCGCCGCGATATGCGCGAGACACCGTTCCGGGAATTGATGGCTACCCCGACGGCAACACCGTGCCAACCCCCTCGGCGATCGACTTCACCCCCGGCGAGCTCCTCGGCTGCGTTTCGGGTGCGCTGGGGCTCCGCAAGTTCTTCGAAGACGGGGGTCACGAACTGGTGGTGACGTCGGACAAGGACGGACCCGATTCGGAATTCGAGCGAGAATTGCACGATGCAGACATCGTTATCTCGCAACCATTCTGGCCGGCTTACCTGACCAAGGAGCGCATCGCGAAGACGCCCAATCTCAAGCTGGCGCTGACTGCCGGCATCGGTTCCGACCACGTCGATCTCGAGGCGGCGAAACAGCACGGAATCACCGTGGCGGAGGTGACCTACAGCAATAGCATCAGCGTCGCCGAACACACCGTGATGCAGATCCTGGCGCTGGTGCGCAACTTCATCCCGTCGCATCGGTGGGCCGTCGAGGGCGGCTGGAACATCGCCGATTGCGTGGAACGGGCGTACGACCTGGAGGGCATGGACGTCGGGTTGATCGCTGCCGGCCGGATCGGACGTGCGGTGCTGCGTCGGCTCGCGCCGTTCGACGTCAAGCTGCATTACACCGACACGCGCCGACTGCCAGCGGAAGTAGAGAAGCAACTGGACGTCACGTTTCACCCCAACGTCGAATCGCTGGTCAAGTCCGTCGACATCGTCTCGATCCATTCACCGTTGTACGAAGCCACCCGCCAGATGTTCAACGAAAAGTTGCTGTCAACGATGCGGCGGGGCTCCTACATCGTCAACACCGCACGCGGCGAGGAGACCGTCCCCGAAGCGATCGCCGCCGCCCTCCGCAGTGGTCAGCTCGCGGGCTACGCCGGAGATGTCTGGTATCCGCAACCGCCACCACCGGATCACCCGTGGCGGACTATGCCCAATAACGCGATGACACCGCATGTTTCGGGCACAACGCTGTCGGCTCAGGCTCGCTACGCCGCCGGTACCCGCGAGATCCTGGAATGCTTCTTCGCCGGAAAGCCCATCCGTGACGAATATTTGATCGTGGCGGGCGGGAAGCTGGCGGGCACCGGAGCCCTGTCCTACCAGAGCTCAGCCGTGCTGTGACGTCGCCGTCGGCAGCGCCATCGGCCGGACGTAGCCGCCGATCAGCGTCCGATGCCACCAGGCTCGCTCACGGCGCAGCTCGGCGGGTGTGGTGAAGCGGTACTCGTACAGCAGCGCGCGCACGTACCGCGGCGGCGAATCCGGAAACGGATTGTGCCGCAACAACCGAAGGGTGGGCCGGTCGTTACGCAGGAGGCGCTGCAGGAACGGTGTGAGCCACGGCTGCGCGTAGGCGGGCGAGATGGCGGCGAACCACATCAGCCAGTCCAGCCGCAGGTGATAGGGCGCCCACTGCCGGGGGAGCCGACGCACGGCGCCGGGCTTGCCCTTGAACTCGTATTCCTTCCAGGCCGTCCGGTCGGTGAGGTGTGCGTCGTCGGTGCCCTCGATCACCACCTCGCGGCGGACGCGGCCGATGCTGCCGAACGCGCCGTAGGTATTGACCAGATGAAAGGAGTTGAACGACATGTTCATTCGCTGGCGGGGTGACAACATGTTGCGCACCGGCCAGTAGCTCATGAACAGCACCGCCGCCGCGAACGCGATGACCAGCGGGACGAACCACAGCGGCGTCGCCGACGGCGCGGCATGGCCGGCCAAGCCGAACAACGCGGATACCGCCGAGTCGTCGATCGCGCTGCAGGCCAACAGGATCGTCACCCAGTTCAGCCAGGCGAAGTTCCCCGACGCCACCAGCCACAGCTGGGTGACGACGATGATGGCCGCGGCGATGCTGGCCACCGGTTGCGGCGCGAACAACCCGAACGGGACGACCAGCTGCGAGAAGTGGTTGCCCGCCACCTCGATTCGGTGCAGCGGCTTGGGCAGGTGGTGGAAGAACCAGCTCAACGGCCCCGGCATGGGCTGCGTCTCGTGGTGGTAGTACAGACACGTCAGGTCGCGCCAGCACGGGTCGCCACGCATCTTGATCAGCCCCGCGCCGAACTCCACCCGGAACAGCAGCAAGCGGGCCATCCACAGCGTCAGCAGCGGCGGAGCCACGTGATTGTTGCCGAGGAAGATCATCAGGAAGCCGGTTTCCAGCAGCAGCGACTCCCAGCCGAACGCGTACCAGGTCTGCCCGACGTTGACGATCGAAAGGTAGAGCACCCACAGCGTCAGCCACATCAGCATCGCCGCCCACAGCGGCACCGCATCGGCCCCGCCCGCGACGATCGCCGCCGCCACCGCGGCGCCGAACCAGGACACCGCCGCGAACAGGCGATCGGAGTAGCGCAGATGAAACACGCTCGGCGCCCGCCAAAACGACTGCCGGGCAAGGAACCGGGGGATCGGCTGTAGCCCGTGCTCCCCGATCAGCGCGCGGAACTGGGCCGCGGCCGCGACGAACGCCAGCAGGTAGACCACGGCGACGCCGCGCTCGAGCACCAGTCTGCCGAGCCAATATTCGGGTGCGGAAAACCAGCCCATGGCCGTATCTCCTCGGACGGTCGCGGTCACACAGACCCGCATATCCAGTCAAGCAGGCGGTAAACCGGCAGCCAATACCCCTAACCGGCTATTCGTCGCGGGCCGGGCGGACCCGTTCGGGCAGAACCACCGTGGAAGTCGCCAGCGCCGCCAGCGAAATGAGCGCCAGCAGCTGGACATTCGCGGAGTGGCCCGCGTAGCCGTCGACCGATCGCCAGGGATTGCGGGACAGCACCGCCCCGGCCAGGATCAGCCCGCCGGCGCTCAGCGCCATCGTCGCGCGGTCCAGCCGCCGGCCCCGCAGCGCGTACCGCAGGCTCAGGGCGGCCCCGACCACGGCGACCCCGCCCGCGCCGGCGATCACCGCCCCGCAGCCCAGCACCCCGACCGCCGCCCATCCCCCCGGGCGCCACGGCCGCGCGGGCGCGTCGGCGACGCCACGGCGCCGGCTGCGCCACAGCGCGAGCAGGGCCAGCAGCGGCAGCAAGGCCAGCCCCACCGCCAGCCCCACTCGGTACGGCGTGTTGGACGGGAAGGTCAGCGTGATGGTGCCGGGGTCTCCCGGGGGCACCACCCAGCCCTGCTGCCAGCCGTTGACGGCCACCGGGTTCAGCCGGGCCCCGGCGGCGGTGCGCGCCACCCACCCAGGGTTGATGCTTTCGGGGATCACCAGCACCCGCGAAGCGGCCGACGGGGGAGCCTGCACCGCGCGGCGGTCCGGACCCCACGCCCGCCACACCGGCAGCGCGGCGGCAGGTGCGGTGGTGGGCTGCGGGGCGGTCATCGCGGGGGCGGCCGGTGACAGGTCGACGCCGTCGACGACGAACTGGGCGCCCGGGCTGACCAACAGCTCCTGCTGGCCCGCCGGCAGCGCGATGGGATCGCGGTCGCAGGCCCGCGCGGCAATGGGCTCGTCGTCGAGCAGCGCGCCGACGGTGGTGCGGATCGACGTGTGCACGAACCGGCCCGCGACCGCGATCACCGGACCGTGGTCGCAGTCGACGGCGACCTCGCGCGCGCGGTCGCGGGCCGCGTCGGCGGGCGCGATCGGGTTGCCGTCGGCGCCGAGCGCCGTCAGCTCGGCCACCCCCGGCGGCTTGAGCTGGTCGAAGCCCAGCGCGTTGCGGTCGATCACGTCGTCCCAGTCCAGCAGGCTCACGACGACGCTGTCGGTCACCCGGGGGTTCAGCGGGATCGTCTGCGGTTCACCGGGTTTCAACGCGCGGACCTGCGGGCCGTCGCCGAGGTTGACGGCCACCATCCTGGGGTGCGCGGGCAACGCCGACCGGCTGGGCACCAGCCGCAGCGCGGTGACCTCGGTGGGCCGCGGCAGGGTCAGCGTCAGCGTCGGGGCGGTCTTGTGTTGCACCACCCGCTGTGGCGCCGTCCACGCGGTGGCCGGGTCGCCGTCGGTCGCCGCGTACGCCGAGCCGAGGACATCCACCAGGTCGGAGTCGCCCCGCGCCCGGGTGGTGCCCGGCTCGGCGACCAGGTCGGCGAGCTTGGGCCCCTGCCGGGGCCGCACCCACACCAGCGGGCTCACCGACACCGGCGCCGGGACGGTCAGCGTCCGGCTGACATTCACCGGCTCTTCGGGCGCCAGAGCCATCGACGGCGCGCAGCGCACACCGTCGGGCGTCGGCGCGCAACCCGGCCTGCCGAGCAATTCCGAACCCAGGTCCCAGCCCGCGACGGCCGAACCGGGCGGCGGCCCGGGGACCCGCACGGTGTGCCGCAGGTCGACCGGGTGGGCGAACCCGGACGCGTCGTACTGGGTGATCGACAGGTCGGTGACGCCGAATTGCACGCCGGGAGAGCCGTCGTCGGTGCCCGCGGCGGTGATCCGCACCCACGGCGTCTCGCCGTAGGGCAATGCCGCGGCGAGCGGCTTGCCGGGCTCGTCGAAGCGCAGTGTCGTGCTCCCGGTCGCCGTTTCGAGCAGGATGCGGCGCACCTGCGCGCCCACGGCGGTCGCGCTGGGGGTCAGCGTGATCGCCGCATTGGTCACCGGGTGGTCGAAGTCGACCTGCAGCCACTGCCCGACGGCGGCCTGCAGGGAGTTGGACACCCAGGCGGTCGCCGGGTCGCCGTCGACCGCGGCGACGGGGGAGGTCGCCGGCGCGACGTCGGGCATCGCGGTGGAGTCCGACGACGAACTCGACACGGTGACCCGGCCGCCGGTCCAGGCGCCGACGACCGGGTCGGCGCCGGGGACGGGATAGTCGGGCACCCGGTTGTAGGTGTGCCGCGCGTCGCCGTCGGCCCGGATCGCCGACGAATGCTGGTCCACCCGGCCGTAGTCCGTCTCGCGGGCCACCGGGGTGTCGGTGACGGTCACCATCGGCACCGGCAGCCCGGCGCCCCGCGCGTCGGCGGTCATCAGCACCGGACCCAGCGGCGGCTCGCCCTGCAGCCGGCGGCGCTCGTCGAGGCGCAGCAGCACCTCCGGCCCGCCGTCCACCCGGGGCAGCCGGTCGACGTCGGCGAAGTACGGGGCGCCCGAGCCGCCGGCGACCCGGTATACCTCGACGGCCGGGTACCGCGGACGCAGCCCGCTGTCGGCGACGAAGCCCGCCAGCGTGCCTGGCCCCACCGGCTCGCCGAACTGCGCCACCTTCTGCAACCCCGGGGAACCGTCGACTGCGCGGTGCACCAGGAGGGGACGCGCCGAGCGCGACGTGTCAGGGTCCAGGTCGTTGCGCACCACCACATACGAAATACCTTGGCGGGCAAGGGTATCGGCCAGGCCGGCCGAGGGGCGCCCGGCGGCGAACAGGCGTTGCACCGAATCGAGTGCCCGGATGGTCTGCGGCGGGGTCAGGGGGATGGAGTCGCGCACGCCCCACGGGCTGGCACCGAGCACCTGCAGCGGCTCGTCATGGCTGGTGCCCCACACCTGCGTGGCGAACGGCGCGCCCGGGGCCACCAGCACCCGGCCGGGAACCGGTGTCCCGGTGTTGTGCCGGTCGAGCCAGTCGGCGGTTTCCTGCCAGTACCGGGGTATCGCGCTGAAGGTGCCCGGCGGGGTCAGCCGCCCGGTCCACGCCAGCGACGTGCTCACCATCAGCGCCGTCAGCACGACGATCGCCACCGCCACCCGCCTGTCTCGCTCCGGGTGGGCGAACGCGCGCAGCCACGCCGAGGCCGGTGCCCATCCGGGCAGCGGTATCCGGCCCAGCACCTGGGCGATGCCCAGCGCGATCGGGATCCGGACCACCGACCCCAGCTTGTGCACGTTGCGCAGCGGCGCCCCGCCGGCGTCCAGGAACGCCTGCACCGCGTGCGCCACCGGCGAGCCCAGGCCGCCGCTGTAGCCGGCCGCCATCAGCAGCACGCCGGCCAGCAGCATCGTCACCAGCCGCCCCCGCGCCGGCATCGGCGGACTGGCCAGCCCCGCCAACCCGGCCGCCGCGACCAGGCAGGTGGCCAGGACGGCCGCCGAGCCGGTCACCAGCGGCGCGCCCGCCGTGGCGGTCGGCGCCACGTACGGGGTCCAGCTGTCGGTGCCGCGCAGTATCTCGGTCAGCGACGACCATTGCGTCGTCACACCGGAGGACTCGATGAAGTCCAGGAAGGGCGGGCTGATCGCCCGCAGCATCACCAGGGCCACCACCCACCACAGCGTCGCCAAGAACAGCGCCGCCAGCCACCACCCGGTGTAGCGCCACCACAGCCGGTTAGGCCGGTGACAGGCCCACCAGATCACCGCGGGCAGGCAGCCGGCCAGGGTGGCGATCGCGTTGACCGCGCCCATCAACGCCACGGCCAGGCCGGCCCGCGCGGCGAGCGCTCGCACCGACCGGTCCGTGGACGCCCGCAGGGCCAGGATCGTGGGCAGCAACACCCACGGCGCCAGCATCATCGGCAGCGTTTCCGACGAGATGGAGCCCAGCGTGGTCAGCACCCGCGGCGACAGCGCGAACGCGGCGGCACCGATCACGCGCGATGCCGGGCTGCCGATCCCCAGCGCCTCGGCGACCCGCAACACCCCCCAGAAGCCGACGGTGAGCAGCAGCGCCCACCACAGCCGTTGGGTGACCCACCCCGGCACGGAAAGCAGGTGGCCGACCGCAAAGAAGGTGCCGTGCGGGAACAGGTAGCCGTAGGCCTGATTCTGCGCCTGCCCGAACGGCAGCTCGCTGTTCCACAGGTTGGTAGCCCGGGCCAGGAAGCGCAGCGGGTTGGCGGTGAGGTCCAGTTTGGTGTCGGGGGAGACCCGTCCCGGCGACTGGGCGAAGCTCAGCAGCAGGGCGATCGCGCCGGCCAACCCCAGCCACCGGCGCGAAAGGGGCGCGGCCGACGAGCGCGAGGCCGGCGCGTCGGACCACGTCCTCGCCGCTGATTCCGAGGGCGGCGACCCGTTACGCCCGGCTTTGCCGCGCTTGCGATCGCCGGAATCCGATGGCGGCGACCCGCTACGCCCGGCTTCGCCGCGCTTGCGATCGCCGCTAGCTACGGTTGCCGTACTCGACCCGGTTGAGCACTGACGACTGCGGATCGCCCCCGGGGAGTGGCGGTTTCGTGTCCTGCTGCACCATCAACGTGATCCCGAAAATCGCTGCCGCGCCGAGCAACAGACCAACCACCACGCTCGCGGCGGCGGGCGCAATGATCCGGTTCATCAAGGCTCCTTACAGCATCGGGAAACGTGGCGACGGCCTAGCGACAACCTAGCAGAAGCGCGGTTTGCGCCCCGGTGCCCTGGTCAGGGCAGGCAGTGCCGGTGAAAGCACCGGTCGCCGTATTGCACCTGATGCGGACCGAGCGGGATCAGCAGCGCGGGGCGGCCCCGCACCGGCGCCGCGCCGTGGTCGGCGACGGCCAGCGTGACGCCGACGGTGGTCGCGACGCCGACCGACAGACCGACCGCGATGCTGGCCGCGGCGGCCACGGTGAAACCGGTCAACGCTGGCATCTTGCCCCCTACCCCCGCTGGCACCAGCCCAGGAGTGCCCCCGCGCCCGAAGAAGAAAACCCCCGACGAAAACCCCGTCACTCCCCAGATCCGGAGGCCCGGATAGCGCCATGAAAACATGGCCCGATGTCATTTTCGCGCACCCTGGCCGTGCTCGCGTCCGTGTCGGCGTTGGTGGCGGGCTGCGCTCACCACGCCGCGCGGCCTCCCGGCCCGTCGGCTTCGGTCAGCAAGCCGTCGGCCGCGCCCGCACCGCCGGCATGCGGTGACCTCACCACGCTGCCGGTCCGCGACAAGCTGGCCCAGCTGTTGATGGTGGGGGTGAAGAACGCCGATGACGCCCGGTCGGTGGTCAACGGCTACCACGTCGGCGGCATCTTCATCGGCAGCTGGACCGACCTCTCGATCTTCAAGGGCCCGCTGGCCGACATCGCGGCGAAGGCCGGACCGCTCCCGCTCGCGGTCAGCGTGGACGAGGAGGGCGGCCGGGTGTCGCGGTTGCGGTCGCTGATCGGCGCGGCGCCATCACCGCGGGAACTGGCCCAGACCCAGACCGTCGCCCAGGTCCACGACCTGGCCGCCGAGCGCGGCAAGAAGATGAAAGACCTGGGCATCACCGTCGACTTCGCCCCCGTCGTCGACGTCACCGACGCCACCGACGGCGTGATCGGAGACCGCTCGTTCGGCGGCGACCCCAACACGGTCACCGCCTACGCCGGCGCGTACGCGCAGGGCCTGCGGGACGCCGGGCTGCTGCCGGTGCTCAAGCACTTTCCCGGCCACGGGCACGGCTCGGGCGACTCGCACACCGGCGGCGTGGTGACCCCGCCCCTGGGCGACCTGCAGAACGTCGACCTGGTGCCCTACCGCACGCTGGTGACCGCGGCCCCGGTGGCGGTGATGCTGGGCCACCTGCAGGTCCCCGGGCTGACCGGCGACGAACCGGCCAGCCTGAGCCCCGCGGCGGTGCGGCTGCTGCGGGACGGCGTCGGCTACGGCGGCCCGCCGTTCAACGGCCCGGTGTTCACCGATGACCTGTCCAGCATGGGGGCCATCTCCGACCGGTACGGCGTGGCCGAGGCGGTGCTGCGCACCCTGCAGGCCGGGACCGACGTCGCGCTCTGGGTCACCACCGACGAGGTGCCCGCCGTCCTGGACCGCCTGCAGAAGGCGGTGGCCGCCGGCGAACTGCCCGCGCAGCGGGTCGACGACGCGCTCGGGCGCGTGGCGACGATGAAAGGCCGCAGCCCAGCCTGCGGCCACTAGCGGTGATCGCGAGCGCGGCGAAGCCGGGCGAAGCGGGTCGCCGCCATGGCCACTAGAACGCCTGTGCGCCCGACGCGCGTTGCTTACCCTGGAGTCAGATAGCGGGGCTAAGAGAGGCATGCGATGGCGGGTGGCACCAAGCGCTTACCCCGCGCTGTCCGCGAGCAGCAGATGCTCGACGCCGCGGTGCAGATGTTCTCGGTCAACGGCTACCACGAGACCTCAATGGACGCCATCGCCGCCCAGGCGCAGATCTCCAAGCCGATGCTCTACCTGTACTACGGCTCCAAGGAAGACCTGTTCGGGGCCTGCCTGAACCGTGAAATGAGCCGGTTCATCGACGCGGTGCGCGCTGACATCGACTTCACGCAGAGCCCGAAAGACCTGCTGCGCAACACCATCGTGTCGTTCATGCGCTACATCGACGCCAACCGGGCGTCGTGGATCGTGATGTACACCCAGGCCACCAGTTCGCAGGCGTTCGCGCACATGGTCCGCGAGGGCCGGGAGCAGATCATCGAACTGGTCGCCGGGCTGGTGCGGGCCGGCAGCCGCACCCCGCGGACCGAGCGCGAAAACGAGATGATGGCGGTGGCGCTGGTGGGCGCGGGCGAGGCGATGGCCAACCAGCTCAGCACCGGCGACATCGACGCCGACGAGGCGGCCGAGCTGATGATCAACTTGTTCTGGCACGGCCTGCGGGGCGCGCCGGAAGAGCGTGAGGCAGCCGCGGCGGCGCGGCCGGAGAAGGGCGGCCCCAGCGCTCGCGCCCGCTAGCCCCTACATTCGACGTGTGGCTCGACCGCCCGCCCGCCGCAACGCCGAATTCTTCTGCGCCGTAGTCATCGTCGGGTTGCTGGCCGGGGTGGCCGGGCTGGCGGCGACGTTCGTGCTGCGCTTCGTCCAGCACGTCACCTACCACTACACCTTCGGCGCGCTGCTGGCAGGCGTGGCCGCGAGCAGCCCGGTGCGCCGTGCCGTCGGACCGATGATCGGCGGCGCCTTGGCGGGGGTCGGCTGGTGGGCGTTGCGGCGCAGGGCCGCGGTGCCGCCGCTGGCCGAAACCATCGCCCGCCGGGAACCGGTGCCACGGCTCTCCTGGAGCATCGACGCGCTGCTGCAGGTGCTGCTGGTCGGCTCCGGTGCGTCCCTGGGCCGCGAGGGTGCGCCCCGCCAGTTCGCCGCGGCCCTGGGCGACTGGGGCACCACGTGGCTGGGACGGTTGACGTCACGCGATCGCGAGATCCTGCTGGCGTGCGCGGCCGGCGCCGGGCTCGGCGCGGTCTACGCCGTTCCGCTGGCGGGCGCGCTGTTCGCCGCGCGGATCATGCTGACCACCTGGCAACCGCGGGCGCTGGGCGCCGCGCTGATCACGTCCAGCCTGGCCGTGGCCGTGTGCTCGGCGGTCACGCACGATCAGCCCACCCTGGACTGGCCCAACGCGAACCTGTCCTTCGAACTGACCGGTCAGGCGCTGATCTTGGCGCCGCTGGCGCTCGTGGTGGGGCTGGCGTTCAACCGGTTGATGGCCGCGGCACGGCCGGCCACGCAGATGCGGACCTGGGTACTGGTCCCCGCGCTCGCCGGCGCCGGGCTGGTGATGGGCATCTGTTCGCACTGGTGGCCGGAGTTGCCCGGCAACGGCCGCAGCATCCTGACCGTCAGCCTGGCCAGCGGGCTCACGCTGTCCGCCGCCGCCGCGATCCTGGCCCTCAAGCCGTTATTGACCGCGCTGTTCCTCCGTGCGGGCGGTGCCGGCGGCATGCTGACGCCGTCGCTGGCCACCGGCGCGGCGGCGGGATCGCTGCTGGTGCTGACGATGAACATGGCGGCCGGAATGCATCTGCACGGGCCGACGGTCTCGCTGGCGGGCGCCGCCGGAGTGCTCGCCGTGACGCAGGGCTCACCGATCTGGGCGGCCATCTTCGTCTGGGAGCTCGCCCGCCCGCCGCTCTGGCTGCTCCTGGTCTTCCTGGTCACCGCGGTCGGTGCGTACGGCTTGAAGCTTCTGGTCAGCGGGCGCGTGGGGACGCACTCGGGCTGAAACGTCTACAGCGCCCGCACGGTGCCGGTGAGATACGGGTAGCCCTTGGCGATGTTGCGCAGCGCGATATCCCAGCCGTCATGGCCTTCGTCGATGTACAGCCCCGCGGTGGCGGGCAGCACCAGCGGCTTGCCGAACTTCACCGAATACTTCACCGCGTCCGGGAGCCGCGCTTCGATGTTCGCCAATACGGCTGCGGCGCTGTACATTCCGTGCGCGATGACGGTCGGGAAGCCGAACAGCTTGGCCGCGATCGGGTTGGTGTGGATGGGGTTGTGATCGCCACCGACCACGGCGTAACGACGGATCAGGCCGGGACTGACCCGCAGGACCGCGCTGGGTGGGGGCAGCTTGGGCTGCCTCTGCGGCGGCGGCTTGGGCTCGTCGGAGAGGCTGGTGCGTTGCTGGTGCAGGAAGGTCGTCACCTGATGCCACGCGGTGTCGGTGCCGACGCTCACATCGGTCACCAGGTCGACCAGCAGGCCTTTGCGGTGCTCCCGCAGGTTCTCGGCGTGCACGCGCACGCCCACGGTGTCGGTGACCGCGATCGGCCGATACTGCGTGATGTGATTCTCGACGTGCACCGAACCCATTGCGGCGAAAGGGAAGTCGAACCCGGTCACCAGCGACATCATCGCCGGGAAGGTGAGCGCGAACGGATAGGTGAGTGGCACGGTGTTGCCGTACCGCAGGCCGGTGACCCCGGCGTACTCGGCCACGTTCGTGCGGTCGATGGGCAATTCCTCGATAGCCACGGTGCGCGTCGGCAGCTGGTTCCCGCGCGACACCACCGGCAGTGCCCCCGCCGCCGCGCGCAGCATGTTCCTCAGGCCGCTCGGCTGGTTCATCGCGTTCTCCTCCTCGCAGCTATGCGCCCAGCATGGCCTGGCCGCAGACGCGAATGACGTTGCCCGTCACCGCGTTTGACGCCGGGCTGGCGAAATAGGCGATGGTCTCTGCGACGTCCACGGGCTGGCCGCCCTGCAGCAGCGAGTTCAGCCGGCGGCCCACCTCGCGGGTGGCCAGCGGGATGGCGGCGGTCATCTGGGTTTCGATGAACCCCGGTGCGACGGCGTTGATCGTGATGCCCTTGCCGTAGAGCTCGGGCGCCAGCGCCTGGGTGAGGCCGATCATCCCGGCCTTGGTGGTGGCGTAGTTGGTCTGCCCGCGGTTGCCCGCGATGCCGGCCATCGAGGAAAGCCCGATCACCCGGCCACCCTCGCCGAGGGTGCCGTTGCCCACCAGCCCTTCGGTAAGGCGCAGTGGGGCAAGGAGATTCACGGCCAGCACGGCGTCCCAGCGGGCGTCGTCCATGTTGGCCAGCAACTTGTCGCGGGTGATGCCGGCGTTGTTGACCAGCACGTCGGCGCGGCCGCCGTGGTGCTCGCGCAGGTGCTCGGTGATCTTGTCGACGGCGTCGGAGGCGGTGACGTCGAGCCACAGCGCGGTGCCACCCACCCGGCTGGCGGTCTCGGCCAGCGCCTCGGCGGCCGACTCGACGTCGATGGCGACGACGCGGGCGCCGTCGCGGGCGAACACCTCCGCGATCGTGGCGCCGATCCCGCGGGCCGCACCGGTCACGATGGCCACCTTGCCCTCCAGCGGCCGCTCCCAGTCGGCCGGCGGTGTGGAGTCGGCCTCGCCGACGTAGAACACCTGGCCGTCGACGTAGGCGGACTTGGCCGACAGGATGAACCGCATGGTCGATTCCAGGCCCGTCGCAGCGGGTTTGGCGTCGGGCGACAGGTACACCAGCGCCACCGTGGTGCCGTTGCGCAGCTCCTTGCCCAGCGAGCGGGTGAACCCTTCCAACGCGCGCTGCGCGATCCGCTCGTGCTGGTCGGCGGCGGTGTCGGGCGAGGTGCCGACCACGACGACGCGGGCCGAGTGCCCCAGGTTGCGCAGCAGCGGGGTGAAGAATTCGTACAACCCCCTGAGTCCCTCCGGCGTCGTGATCCCGGTGGCATCGAAGACCAGCCCGCCGAACTGGTCGGCCCAGCGGCCGCCCAGGTTGTTGCCGACCAGGTCGTAGTCCTTGGCCAGCGCGGCGCGCAGCGGCTCGACCACCCGGCCCTCACCGCCGATCAGCAGGGACCCGGCCAGGGGCGGATCGCCGGGCCGATAGCGGCGCAAGGTCTCGGGTTGCGGGACGCCGAGCTGCTTGGCCAGAAACGATCCAGGACCGGAGTTGACGACCTGCGTGAACAGATCGGGCGAGACCTTGGGAGCCACCGGAGCTACCTTCCATGTGCTTCTCAGTCGGGGGTGTGCCTACAGCACAACCGTATCGAGGTCGAACTTACTTCAGAGTAAGAACAGTGGGTAGTATGGCCCCAACGGGCATCCGGAAAACCAACAGACCGCAGATACACGGAGAAGACAGTGGCCCCTGCAAGTTCCGAGTCAAGCAACCAGCGCAGCTCGCAGCGGCGACGAGTCGCCGTGCTGGGCGGCAACCGCATCCCGTTCGCCCGATCCGACGGCGCGTACGCCGAGGCGTCCAATCAGGACATGTTCACCGCCGCACTGGGTGGGCTGGTCGACCGCTTCGGGTTGGCCGGCGAGCGCTTGGGTGCGGTGGTCGGCGGCGCCGTGCTCAAGCACAGCCGGGACTTCAACCTGACCCGCGAATGCGTGATGGGCTCCGAGCTGTCGTCGTACACGCCGGCATTCGACCTGCAACAGGCCTGCGGCACCGGCCTGCAGGCGGCGATCGCCGCGTCCGACGGCATCGCGTCCGGCCGCTATGAGGTGGCCGCCGCGGGCGGCGTCGACACCACCTCCGACCCGCCGATCGCCCTGGGCGACAACCTGCGCCGCACGCTGCTCAAGCTGCGCCGCTCCAAGTCCAACGTCCAGCGGCTGAGGCTGCTCGGCACGCTGCCCGCCAACCTCGGGATCCAGATACCGGTCAACAGCGAGCCCCGCACGGGGCTGTCCATGGGCGAGCACCAGGCGATCACCGCCAAGCAGATGGGCATCAAGCGCGTCGACCAGGACGAGCTCGCCGCCGCCAGTCACCGCAACATGGCGGCCGCCTACGACCGGGGTTTCTTCGACGACCTGGTCACCCCGTTCCTCGGCCTCTATCGCGACGACAACCTGCGGCCGGATTCTTCGGCCGAGAAGCTGGCAAAGCTCAAGCCGGTGTTCGGGGTGAAGTCCGGCGACGCGACGATGACCGCGGGCAACTCGACCCCCCTGACCGACGGGGCCTCGGTCGCGCTGCTTTCCAGCGAGGAGTGGGCGGCCGCCCACTCGCTGAAGCCGCTGGCCTTCCTGGTGGACGCCGAAACCGCCGCGGTCGACTACGTCAACGGCCGGGACGGCCTGCTGATGGCGCCCACCTACGCGGTGCCGCGGCTGCTGGGGCGCAACGGCCTGAGCCTGCAGGACTTCGACTTCTACGAGATCCACGAGGCCTTCGCCTCCGTGGTGCTGGCGCACCTGCAGGCGTGGGAGTCGGAGGACTACTGCAAGGAACGGCTGGGGCTGGACGCCGCGCTGGGTTCAATCGACCGGGCCAAGCTCAACGTCAACGGCTCGTCGTTGGCCGCCGGCCACCCCTTCGCCGCCACCGGCGGGCGGATCCTCGCCCAGGCTGCCAAGCAGCTCGCGGAGAAGAAGGCGGATCAGAAGGGCGGCGCGGGCAAGCCGCTGCGGGCCCTGGTCTCCATCTGCGCCGCGGGCGGGCAGGGCGTGGCCGCGATCCTGGAGGCCTGAACCGCCCGCTTCATGACATCGGTCACAGCGGGTTAGTAATCCGGGCGGAAGGGTATCCGAGAGCGCGGATGACCCCGTGTTGTGGTCTGACCCCCCGACCCCGACGGCAATACGGGGCATCCCTGAATCGACCGCCGGTCAGCGCGGACGGGCGTGCGAAAAGGGCCGCCGCTGGAGTGAGGGGATCCAGCGGCGGCCTTTTTTGGCGCCGGGAGCGCCAGATAAAAACCCCGCTCCCGAAATGGGAG
>NZ_LZJM01000226.1:0-972 GCF_001667665.1 Mycobacterium sp. E342 | reverse complement strand
CGGCGAATTCCTCGAAGGAGACGCCGGGTCGGATCCAGTGCGACCTGCGCGCTACTACGCCGATCCGCTGTGGGTCGGACGAGCCGTGCACGATCGCGGTGACTTCGTGCTCCTCGTGATTCCACGTGTCGGAGAAGTGCACCAGCCAGGGGCGCTCGCAGGCGGGGAAGAAGCAGGCGGGAGTCACCCGAACGATCAGCACGTCGCCGTGCGCGGGCGAGATCTCGAGATGGACGTGCAGGCGCCCTGAAGCAGACGTACGCGCGCTGGTGACGAAGAAGTATTCGCCGTCGTGGTGGCCGCGGAAGTAGCGTCGCCCACGCGTGCGCAGGTAACGTTCGACCAGGTTCGCGCAGATGAGCTCGTTCGCCATGAAATCATGCTGCGGCGAATGGCTTTGCGAATGCTGGGAGACAAGCCATGAGCCCGCGAAGAAACTGTTGAGAATTCGCTGAGTGGCCGGATTCGGTCAGCGCGGTGGCCAAGGTTCGGTGTCGGGCCGCCGCTCCACGATCCCGGCGCCCGGCCCCGGCATGGTCCGTGGCAGCGTCACGGAGAATCGGTACCGCTCGGGCCGGTAATGAAACTCCACGACTTCGAGCGGCTTGTCGTCCCTGCCGTAGCTGATCCGTTCGAGCACGAGTACGGGGGAGCCCAACGGCAGATTCAACGCGCCGGCCACGTCGACGGAGGCGCCCGCCGCATGGATCTCATAGGTGGCCCGGGCGATAGGGACGCCCAGTCGCCGCTCCCACATCGTGTAGGTGCTTTCCATCGCCCGCTCGGGTTGCGCGTCCGAGACGCTCGCCAGCAGCGGCTCAACGGCCCTTCCCAGCCCCGGCGGCAGGTACGCGATCATCAGCGCCAGGGGCGCGTCCCCGTCCCGGAAACGCCGCTGGATGCACAGAACTCTGGGCAAGCCCAGCGTTTCGGCGACCCGTTGTGGGGGCTCCTCGACGCGGTGCGACAGGA